>JASLBT010000432.1 GCA_030146445.1 Segetibacter sp.
CCCGTTTGAAGGTAAGTGGTATTGTAGAGCTTAATGCGCTGCGCAAATTGGGCAGGAGTGCCGACAATAATCGCCAGGGCTAAGGGCAAGCCCGGTTTTCCGGCACGAATGACCGACTCTAATGCAACAGTGCAAAATACCCCACTAAATAGCGATATAGCCGCGACAAGATCACGGGAATTTGGACGGTATCCTCATCTGACCGTACCCTTCGAATATGCAACAGTCCTTGTGAACCTGATACTGGGCCCTTAATCCTCGAGAATTATAGAAAAAACGATCATCCTCGATTGAAGCTTGTCCAGGATATTGCTGTACTTGAGGTTTGCATCACGGCTATGAATATTTGTAAGCCCATTGCTGAATTTAAGTTCGGGGGAAAAAGTAACAAACGGAAAGTAGAAGTTGAATCCAATTCCTGCTTCCACACCTAAATCATCCCTTTTAAGTTTAACCAGGTCCTCTGCATTCCTTGCCGAAGAGTTACTCGCAAGGTCCATGTCGTACTTGACGCCTGCCAACAGGTAGGTTCGGAAATTATTGATCCGGTCGCTGTTAAATTTAACCTGGAAGGGAAAACTGACAATGGTTGAAGGCAGTGTTTTCTTTTCGGTAAGTTGTTCACCCATTCCCGGGTATTTAAGGCTATAGGTGAAATACTTGGCACCGCCAATGATTAGCTGCGGGTTCGCTCTAAGGGCGAACCTGGGAGATAGTTGAAGCGTTCCCAATAACCCCAACGCTATTCCACCACTGCTGCCCGGTTCCGCTGAAAGTACAGAGTCGTCCTGTAAGAACTTTGCATGTTTAGATGGATGGAGCGACGAGTGATTGTAAGAGATAGACATGCCGAAGTAATATGGCCACTCGTCGTGGTTCGGCCTGTTTAGCTCGTGGTACTGGCCAAATACAACCAGTGACATAAAAGTAGATGCAAGAAAAAGAAAGCTTTGCTGTATTGTACGCCGACGGGCAGTGTGCCCTTTACGATCAATCATCTATGAATTTTAATATGCTTTATACAAAATGCGTACAAATAGTCGAATAAGCTTCTTTTGAGGTGGCAAATTAGTGGGCCCGAAGCATCCGGCCTAATGAAGCCGTTTAAGATGCTGTTAATATAACGCAGAGAACCATCACTTTAATATGCGGGTAAGTACAGCTAACATAAATCTTATACCGTTTTTACTTTTTTGTCCCGGTATAAATGCTGCAAATACCCATGGTCAACGGCTTGCATATAGTGTTTACATACCCTGCATTGTTTAGTATCTGTACAAATTGCGGGCCTTCGGGGAACCTGAGCATCGACTCCTTCAGGTACTCGTAGGCTTCTTTGTTTTTGGCGATCATACTTCCAAACCCGGGAGCTACAACCGTCATGTAGAGATTATAAATGCCCTTAAATGCCGGCTGTTTCGGCTTTGAAAATTCAAGCACCACCAACTTACCACCGGGTTTAAGTACCCGGAGCATTTCTGAAAGTCCTTTTTCGAGGTTTTCGAAATTACGAACACCAAATGCAACTGTTACCGCATCGAATGAAGCATCGGCAAAAGGAATTCCTTCACTATCTGCGGTGAGTAATTGAATTCGGTCGCTTGCCCCGAGCTTTTCAATTTTTTTACGCCCGAGTTCAAGCATTCCTTCTGAAATGTCGATACCCGTAATGTTTTGGGGCTGGAGCATTTCCAGGGCAAGAATGGCGACATCGCCGGTACCGGTTGCCACATCGAGCAAACGCTTAGGTTTTAGGGTTTTTAGCTCTTTTAAGGCTTTTTTGCGCCAACTAACATCAATGCCAGCTGAAAGAAACCGGTTGAGAAAGTCGTACCGGAAAGCGATCTTATCAAACATTTTGGCCACCTGCTGCTTCTTTCCGAGCAAGCTGTTCTTGTCGGGTACCACGTCGTCATGCTCGTAATTTGCCATATGGGACGAAGATACAACATTGGCATAGCGGGAAAAGCTTTAACGGACAGGAAAAGTGATCGAGGTTTGGCTGGAGAAACCTGTGCAACTGCCCTCCAGGCAACTTCCGGCACCCGTGCTGTAGCTATTTGCCTGGTTCATGTTTAGCCTCTCCAGTTAATGGATCTGGCTTCTACCTGGCGCCCGATGCAGCGGCGGATTTAGACCTCAGTAAGCCATCGGCAATGAGGTTGTTGTGCTTGTTGGATTTTAGTTCTTTATTCAACGCTCTTTTTTCAATTTTACCAAAGGGGCGGCTTTGAAGTGTACCGAGGTCAGGTTTACCGCCGTCTACCCAGCAGGTATACCAAAAATCGGCTATCTGATCGGCAGACTTGATCAATTGGTCGTTGATCGTATTTTTCAAACTTACCGCATAAGCCCTGGCAAATTCAGAAGTATAGCTCCTGTACTCTCTTCCCCGACGTACCTGCACCCTGTACTTCTGAGAATCGGTAAAAGCTTTTGAAACCTCGATCTCCTTTCCAAACACATCCGGCAGTAACGCACTTGATTCCTGCAGAGCGCGCATGATCTCCGCCGCCGGTTGTTTTAAATAACGCGCTTTGTGCGTTGAGTGAAGATTATAATTCCCGATCTCTATTTCGGGTACCATGCTCTCCCATAAACTGTGCAGTCCTTTTTGGTTTGTAAGCTGGCCATCGTAATTGATGGAGGTATGTAAGGGTACGTGTGCATCCGCAATATAGTGCCCGATGTCGGTTGAATAGTAAAGAATGCTGTCGGGGTTCCTGCTGCGAAACGCCTCGGTCAACCTGTCTTTGGTGTACAATATCTGGTAGGGCACATAGCCATAAGAAAGTAATGAGTCTTTTGTGTACTTATCAACTGCTTCCTTCCATGTCAGCGGTAGCTTAAATGCAGCAGAGTCGCCGAACTTCTCAAGGTCGATGAAATGACGGCTGGCTTCAAGGCTGTCGGTACTCCTTCGCATATCCGGACGCGGTGCGCTATCTACCAGGTATTTGATATTGGTATAGTAGAACGCACGCATCTGTTTAGGCAATGCATAAACAGCCAGTTGATGAGTAGTACGATGTACGAGATATCCCCAACTGGCAAGGCTAAATACAATTAAAATTAAGATAAGAGGAAGAAGGATGCGTTTGAGCGGGTTCATTGCGCAAGGATACGTGATTATGTAGGTTTACCGGAGAATCGGCCGTTAAAATATCATTTTGCGGAATTGTTTGTTGCAACGCTTATAACCGCTCATACAATTTATGTGACTTAAAAACGTGAAAACTTACATTTGAGTAATTTTCAACCCCTTAACATGCACCTTTTAGAACTTAAAAACCTGCAGAAATTCTATGCAACACAAAAAGCAGTAGACGATATC
>JASLBT010000003.1 GCA_030146445.1 Segetibacter sp.
GGGCTGAATGGGGAGATCAGGGCAGTTAACCGCATAGAACAGCGGATTGCCGAAGCTGAGAAACTTGGTTTTGAGAAGATCATTGTTTCGAAATACAATAAAAAGGGTTTTGACAAACAGTCGTTTACAATTGAGATTATAGCACTGGCCAGGGTTGACGAGGGTTACCGGTATCTTTTTTCTGCATAGCGGCCGCGATCAAAATGTGTATCTTGATTAAAACCAATTTGCATGGTTGGACGGTTAAAAGAATGGTCGACTGACTTCATACAGCTCCTTTTTCCGCATAATTGCGCGGGCTGCGGAAGTGACCTGGTGGGAGACGACGACGAACTCTGTTTTAAGTGCCATACCGAACTTCCAGTAACCGGTTTTTTCGACTCGCCAGCCAATCCTGTTGAACGGATCTTCTATGGTCGACTGCCGGTGAGAAGTGCGGCTGCGGCTTACTACTTTACCAAAGACTCCCTTGTGCAGCAGCTGATGGTGCAACTTAAATACCGTGGGAACAAAGACATAGGTCATTACCTTGGAAAGCTAGCCGGGCAATACCTGATGAATTCGGACAGGTTTGGCAAGCCTGACCTGTTGTTGCCTTTACCACTAAATAAGAAAAAGGAAAAGAAACGAGGTTATAACCAGGCGGCCGTTATTTGTGCCGGCATCTCAGCGGTATGCGCGATCCCTGTTATAGAAACGGTAGCAATAAGGAGCGTATTTACGGATACCCAGACGCACCAAAGACGGACTGGCCGTTGGCAAAACATGGAGGGAGTTTTTACCATCACAGAACCCGAACGGCTTGAGGGCAAGCACATCCTTTTGGTTGATGACGTAGTTACAACAGGTGCTACCCTTGAGTCATGCGGTGCATCAATTTTGGCGATCCCTGGTACCATTCTTAGTATTGCGACTCTTGCATATACCGTCTGACAGGAATAAAGCCGCTACAACATCGATCTGAGCTGTATTTTTGATGAACATGAAATATTTTTTGCCGGCGTTTTCAATATTTTTTATCCTGCTGGCTGGGGCGTGCAGGAAATCATTATTCATAACGAGTAATGATGCTTTATTACAAACCTCGGCTGATACCATCCATTTTGACACTGTTTTTACATCCACCGGTTCGGTTACCCAGGCTTTGAAAGTTTTCAACCCAAACGACCAAAAGCTTAGGTTGTCCACCATTAAGCTCTCCGGAGGCGTTAATTCCATGTTTAGAATCAATGTTGACGGCCTGCCTGGGTTTGATTTCGATAACATTGAACTGGAAGCAAACGACAGCGTCTACATATTTGTTTCTGTTACGGTTAGTCCAGGTGTGGGCAACCTTCCTTTTATCATCAGAGATAGCATTCAATTCAGTTACAATGGCAATGAACGATTCGTTCAACTGGAAGCTTATGGCCAAAATGCACGCTTCATTCGAAACGGTAGAATCGGTGTAAATACTACGTTTAATAACGATTTACCTTATGTTATCCTGGGCGGACTAACTGTCGAAAATAACGTGACGCTGAATATCGGGAAGGGAACTAGTATTTATTGTCATGCTAATGCGCCGATAATCGTAAATGGATCGTTGAACGTAGCCGGCACCCTCAACGAAAAAGTAATTTTTACCGGGGATCGACTGGACCCTGAATACCGCGACCTGCCGGGAAGCTGGCCGGGGATTTTCTTCACCGCCACCAGCAGAAACAATGCAATCCATTACGCGGTAATCAAAAATGCCTACCAGGGAATTGTTACGCAACTTCCCGCGCCTAATGGCCGGGCTAAGCTTACGTTGAACGAGTGCATCATTGACAACATTTACGACGCAGGCATTCTCAGCCTGAACAGCACTATAAATGCCCGTAATTGCCTTATTACAAACTGCGGCAACAACGTAGGTATAGGTAGTGGTGGCATTTACGAGTTCAACCATTGTACAATTGCCAGTTACGGTAATTATCTGGTCTCGCACACGAGCCCGGTGCTGTTTATCAGTAATGCCAACAACCAAAATCAATCGAATTCACTTTCAGCCGTATTTAGAAATTGCGTGTTTTACGGTGAGGGCGGTATAATTGACGATGAAATCGTGGTAAAGAAAGAAAACACAACCCTTCCCTTCACGGTAACATTTCAAAATGTGTTGTATAAAGCCCAAAAAAACGAAGCAGCAAACGTTCCCGGCGTTGTTTTTTCGGGGAGTTTGTTGAATATCGCACCGCAGTTTGACAGCATCGACATAGGTAAAAGGTATTATAATTTTCGGCTGGGGTTAAATTCACCCCTCATAGATGCAGGCGTAATTACGGCGGCAACTCTTTTAGACCTCGACGGAAAACAGCGGGATGCAACGCCCGACATTGGCTGCTACGAAAAATGAAATAGATTTATACTTGCGCTAAACAATTCTAGCTCAAATTTGTAATTCATAAAATCTTCTCTTATATGCGAATTCTGCCGCTGTGTACATTGGCCATCCTGACAATCATTTTTTCTTGTAATCACAAAATGAGCAACAATAAAGTGGACGGAAACTCCCAAAGCATTTACCAATTCAAAGTGCCTTCGATAGAGGGTGGAACCATTGACTTCGCCAAATTCAAGGGGAAGAAAATACTTGTTGTCAATACCGCTTCCAAATGTGGTTATACTCCGCAATACGAAGGACTCGAGAAGTTATACAAGGAAAATAAAGACAAACTTGTTGTGGTCGGATTTCCGGCAAATGACTTTGGTGGACAGGAACCGGGTTCAAATGAGGAGATCCAGGAATTTTGTAAAGTCAGGTTCGGGGTAAGTTTTCCCTTAGCCAGCAAAGTTGATGTGGTTGGTGAAAATGCCCATCCCGTGTACAAATGGCTGACGAGCAAAGAACAAAATGGTGTACTCGACGCAACGATAAAATGGAACTTTAACAAGTTTATGCTTGATGAAAACGGTAAACTCCTGGAGTATTTTCCAAGTAAAGCCCTGCCGAATGGTGAGGAAATAACCAAGCACCTGAAATAGATGAGTACCTGAGATCCGTTATGAGTTGTCGTACTTTCACCTAATCAGGCTTTTTCGAGATGAAGAGACATCATCTTTTCGACTTTCCTTTTAAAACTTCAATGGCTACCTTCTTATCCGGACTATTGTCGAACAACATGCATGTCATGCAGTCTCCGGCTTTTGGATCCGGATCTATGACCTTAAAAGTAAATGTCGCTCCGAGCTTGAAGTTGGGAAATGAACATTGATTTGAAACGGCGAATACGTTTTTAAGTACGGGTTTACCTTTCGCCTGTCTCCAGTTTTTTTGACCCAAACCGTATGATCCAGGATCAAGCACCTGCACAGCGATTGTAGCACAACTCTTATAAACCAGTTTCCCCCGGATCTGTTGAGCTGTTAATTGCTTTGCGCTTAACAGGCAAATCAAGGCTGAAATAAGGTACCTTCTTACATTTGTTTGCATGTTTAAGGTAACAAATTTATATTTCTTGTTTATACATCATTTGATGATCAGTTGCTGTAACGATTAACTTCGCTGCATGCTTTTTAAAGATGTGATAGGCCAGCGCGAGGTTAAAGAGCGGCTCGCCGAAATGGTGAATCAAAACCGGTTGAGCCATGCACTTTTATTCCTTGGTAAAGAAGGATGTGGGGCCCTGCCACTCGCCTTATCGTTTGCACAATACCTGGTTTGTGAAAAAGTGAATAGGAACCCACCCGTGCAGGCGGGGTTTGCTCTGTCCGATTCCGCGGGTTCGTCCGCGGAATCGAACAGAGCAAAC
>JASLBT010000032.1 GCA_030146445.1 Segetibacter sp.
CTTTGCTCCTGGCGGTAAGCGTTGTTTAGGGCATCATCTAAAAACTGGTATTCAAACTCCTGATCGCCGGCAACGGATTTCCATGCGGCTCTCAGGCTGTTCAGTTGATCCTGCACATTACCTGGAAGGAGCCGAACCGTCAGGCGGGGACGCGGCGGGAACTGGTAGCTTACATCGGAAGAAGTGCGAAAAATGCTGTCACCCTTTAGCGCGACCATCACCGGCTTGATGGCCGTATGCAACGACTCTATGTGAAAATCTTTAACGACCCCGATGATCTTCTGCGTATACTTGCCCGGAAGTGTCTGCCCGATCGGGTTCTTCCATCCATATGCTTTGGCCAGGGCCTCGTTGATAATGATGTTGTTCGAATCGGCGGTGTTGCCTTTTTCGAATCCTCTTCCGCTTACTAACTGGAGCTTCATGGTTTGAATGAAATCTTCGTCTACCACGTTAAACCCGAATTGCCTGAAAACGCCGGCATTATCCTTATAACCCAACGACATCCAGCCATATTCGGCAAAGCTAAACAGGGACCTGGTGGTGGAAGCCACCTGTGGATTTTGGCTGATCGCCGATTTGTACACGGTAGCCAGCGGGTTTCCTTCTACCGGCGGCTTATTGGTCGGTATGATAACGACCTGCTCTTTATTGTAACCGAGGTCTTTGCTCCTGAGATAGTGCAGCTGTTTGCCAATGGTGATCGTACAGATGATCATGATAATGGATGCGACAAATTGCCCTACAACAAGTGATTTTCTGAACAAGCCCATATGCTGGCGGGTTTTCAAACGGCCCTTTAAAACCTGTATGGGTTTAAAGCCAGACAATACAATAGCCGGGTATATGCCGGCAAAAAGCCCGATGATGACCACCAGGCAAAAACAGAACAGCACAGTGAAGCCGTTGAATTTTAGCGAGAGCTGGCGATCTGCGAGAGTGTTAAAAGGGTTCAAAAAAAGCAATGCCAGCAGTATGCCAACGATCAGTGCAACTAATGTGAGTAAAAGGGCCTCGCCCCAAAACTGCCGGATCAGTTGGCTGCGCGCTGCACCCAGCACTTTCCTTACGCCCACCTCCAGCGCTCTTTTTGCTGACCGGCCTACTGAAAGGGTGACAAAATTTATGCATGCAATGAGTAATACCAGCAGCCCTATTGTGCCGAGGATATAGGAGTACTTTGGATTGCTTATGGGCTGGTTCCCTTCGGGCAATGCATTGTTTAAATGAATGCCGGTGATCGGCTGCAGGGTGACCTTGTATTCACCAGGCTTGTAAGTTTTGCTAACAAGCGGGTTCATTATCGAACTGATTTTGCTGTTAGCTACGGCAAGATCAGCACCTTGTTTTAACAGCACATACGTTTCGACCGAGACATTTGACCATGCCCTGGTTCGGGTTTGCTCACTCCAGAAACGGGGTGCATTGGAAAAAGGTATGAGCATCGAAAACCTGATACTCGACTCCAGCGGATTGTCTTTTGCTATACCCGTAATTGTGAACAAAACTTTATCGTTACCCAGCTGTAATTCAATGTCCTGGTTCAAAGGTGGTGTTTTCCCGAATAGTCTTTTAGCTGCACTTTCCGTAATAATCAGCGAATTACTCGTGGGAAACGGATTGTTGCGATCGCCTTGCAGAAGTGCAAAATCGAACATGTTGTAAAACGTGCTGTCGACCATGTTCACATTGTCGTTGAAGGTGTTGTTATTGAACTTTACCAGTGCGTTGTAACTGAACACCCGACACGTTGTTTGAACCTCTGGCAAGTTGCTTTGCAATACCGGACCCAGAGGAACAGGGGTAACCACGTTTTTGATTACCTGCCCCTCGTAATGTTCTTCGAGCCAGGCACGATATATCCTTTCAGCTTTCGAATGGAAGCGATCGAAGCTAAGCTCGCTTTTTACAAACAACATGATGAGCATACAGCAGGCAATGCCGACCGCAAGCCCAAAAATGTTTATAAGGGTATATCCCTTATGCCTGGCGAGGAAGCGGAAGGCAACTTTTAAATAGCTTCTTAGCATTTGAGCCCTTTTTTGATTTGCTGATGCACCTGGTTTATGTGCGATTGTAACGGTGTTTTTTGTGGAACGGCAGGATTGTGTTGAGGATAACCAACGTTCGAATTATTGTCGAAAGTATTGCAGTTGGTTTTATGACCCGTTTCCCTCATCAGCACACCTTTACGCTGTTCATGAAGGTGCTATTACCGGCAGCGTTGTTCATCCGTTCTACTCGGTTCTTAAACTTTTAACGGGGTTTGATAGCGCTGCCTTAATGGTTTGAAAACTTACTGTAAAAAGTGCAATCACCAAAGCAGCCACGGCAGCAATAGCAAATACCCACCAGCTTATATTAACACGGTAAGGAAAATTCTCCAACCACCTGTTCATAGCAAACCATGCTACGGGAAAGGCAATTATCGAAGCGATAAACACCGGTTTTAAAAAGCTCTTCGAGAGCAAAGCCACAATGCCGCCCACGCTTGCACCAAGCACTTTCCTGATACTTATTTCTTTGTTGCGTTGCTCTGCATTGAATGCTGCCAAACCAAAGAGGCCCATACAACCTACCACTATCGCCATAACGGTAAAGATCCAAAGCAGGCTGCCGAGTTTGTCTTCCGACTTGTACATGGAAGCAAAACTTTCGTCCATGAATTTATAGTCGAGCGGATAATCGGGAGAGAAACGGTTCCACACCTGTTTGATATAGGCGATGGTATTCGGCAGGTCAGCGGTTTTAATCTTTACAGCCATTTTCTCAAGTACGGGTGGATAGATATGGAGCACGGTGGTGGTCACCTTTTCGTGCAGACTTTTGTAGTGAAAATCTTTAATCACTCCAATAACGCGACCTTTTTTAAATGGGTTAAGGGAGTCCTTTTCCCATTTGTCCCAGTGTATGCGCTGGCCCAGTGCTTTATCCGGTGTACCAAACCCGAGTTCACGTACGGCCGTTTCGCTGATAATGAAAGCTTCATCTACATCTGTGGGCATGTTCTTCGAAAAGTCGCGTCCAGCTACCAACCTGATACCGAGTGTTTTGATATAGTCGTGGTCGACAATAAACAAGTTTGCGCTGTGGCGTTTATCACCATCTTTACCTGGTATGATAACACCATCGCCGGCATATTGATCACCGGGTAGTCCGTAACCGGCGGTAGCCGAAACCACGTTTGCAGATCGCTTTAATTCATCTTTAAACGCTTCGGGATTTGTCGCAACCTCACCCCTGACAGGAAAGTACAGCAGTTCGTCCTTATTAAAGCCCATGTCTGTTTCGTGCAGGAACCTCACTTGCCGGTAAACGATTGTCGTGGAGATGATCAACAATGCTGATAGGGCAAACTGTATTACCACAAGTGCCTGTCGTAACCATTGTATATGGCCCTGCGATGCGGCTGTTGGCTTCATCCCCTTAAGTACCTTTATGGGTTGAAATCCGGATAACACCAGTGCGGGGTATATTCCCGCGAGTATGCCGATCAGTATGCCGGTGGCGATGAGGCCAAGCGCTAAAACAGGATCGGTGAAAGGGTTAAAGGAAATTTGTTTTTCAGTAAATGCATTCAGTGCCGGTAATATCATCATGCTCGCTATGGTAGCAACCATCACAGACACTAGCGATAGAAGAATTGTTTCGCCCGTAAACTGCATCAACAACTGCCTGCGGTCGGCACCCACTACTTTCCGTACACCAATTTCTTTTGCCCTTCTGAATGACCGTGCAGTGGCAAGGTTGATGAAATTGAAACAGGCAATTAACAAAACAAACAGCGCAATTATACTGAGTCCCTTTACATAGGTCTCGTTTCCTCTTTTTGCATTATCGTAAGAAAAAGCAGACGACTGAAGATGGATGTTCTTTAGTGGTTGAAAGTACGCCTGGTAGGTAAAACCGCCCGGAGCGGTCTTTGGATGCGCAAGACGGGTAACCTCTGCCTGGAACTTCGACTGAAGTTGATCGACGTTGGTTCCCGGTTTTACCTTTACATAGGTGAAAAACTGTTGCCAGCCCCAGCTCTCCATTCGCGTCTCCGGAATGCCGGCTGATTTCAACGATAGCAGGAGATCGAAACCGAGGTGAAAGTGCTCCGGTACCCCGGCCAATACACCCTTCACGACAAAGTTCTCCTGTTCTACTTTGATCGTTTTACCCAACGGATTTTTGTTGCCGAAGTATTTGGCGGCAAGGTCTTTTGTGATCACCACCGATAAGGGCTCGGCCAGGGCAGTGTTTGGATCACCCTGTAAAAATTTCAGGGGAAACACGCTGAAGAAAGATGGTTCGGTGAACATGTACTTGTCTTCATATGCCTTTACGTTCTCTTGCTCCAGTAACAGTTTGCCTCCCGACATGAGGATGCGTAACGTATTATCTACCTCGGGAAATTGTTGTTTCAGGTGGGTGGCAAACATCGGTGGAACACTCGCGGTGCTCGAGTTGCCTTCGGTGCTTTTTCTTTCGGTGTATAGCCGGTAGACATTGTCGCCACCTTGTATAAACTTGTCGTATTTCCATTCATCCCATACAAACAAGCCTATTAACAGGCAGCCAGTAATCCCGATAGAAAGGCTAAGTATATTAATTGCGGTAAAACCTTTGTAGCGCAGCAGGTTCCTGACTGCCGTTTTAAAATAATTTTTGAGCATAATGGGTGTTTATTCAGGGTTAAAGGTTGAGAATTGCTTTATGCGCATTAGCGACATGATCATTCGGTTCTTAAACTTTTAACGGGATTTGAGATCGCTGCTTTTACGGCCTGGAAGCTTACGGTGATCAAGGCAATGGCAAGGGTCAAAAATCCGGCTCCAACAAAAATCCACAAGCCTACCGACACGCGGAAAGTGAAATCTTGTAACCATTTGTTCATGGTAACCCATGCTATTGGAAAAGCTATGAGTGACGCTACAATCACCAGCTGCAGAAAATCTTTCGACAGTAAAGCAACCACGTTTGATACTGATGCGCCAAGCACCTTTCGAATGCCGATTTCCTTGTTTCGTTGTTGAATGACGTATGCCGATAAACCAAACAGCCCCAGCATGGCCAACAACACAGCAATCCCTGCAAAAGTGTTCAATACCTTTCCCAACCGCAGTTCTGAGCTGTAGAGCTTGTTGTAATTATCATCGAGAAAGTGGAACTCGAACGGGCGATGGGGTACAAGATTTTTCCACGATCTTTCCAGGTGTTGAACAGTGGCTTGCATGTTTTCGCCCGAAAGTTTCACCAACAACAAATTGCCCCAATTTTCATTAAACAATACCAGCGGCTTAATAGGGTTGTGAAACGAGGAGAAGTGAAAATCTTTGATGACGGCCTTAACGGTACCGGGCCGGTGAGTGCCGAGGAACATCTTTTTACCAATGGCCTCTGTCGGCGTCCAGCCCAACCCGCGTGCAGCTGTTTCATTTAAGATGTAGTGATATTGTTTTTTCGTCTGGTCGTCGTAATCTACATCCTTCATATCCTGTTCGCTAAAGTCTTCACCCGCAATAAAGCGGACACCAGTTGTTTTTGCAAAATCTTCATCTACAACATTGGCGTTAGCGATCACGGATTGATTTTCGGACATGTCGGACCGCCGCATACTATAGCCTGCGACAATATTGATGGGCTCGTTATTGACCCTTGTAACACTTTTCACCCCCGGGTTATTCTTAAAGACCGTTTTTACGGTTTGGATGTTTGCCTTCATCTTTTGATCCATGGGAAGTACAACAATGTGCTCCCTGTTAAAGCCAAGGTTTTTGGATTGGATGTATTCAAGTTGCTTCTGAATAACAAAACACGCTACGATCAGGAAAACGGAGATCATAAACTGGAAAACGATGAGCGACTTACGCAACACCATTCCCGAGTCCGAATGTTTAAAAGCACCCTTTAATACCTTTATTGGCTGATAGCCGGATAAAATGACGGCGGGGTAACTTCCTGCTAAAATCGTGATGCATAGAATAGTTGCGAGCTCAAAAGCGAGTACAGCAGGGGAGAAGAAGTCGTTTAAGGGCAAACTTCGATCGGCTAAATTGTTGAAGGGCTGAAGGAGTAATGCAGCAAGGACAATGCTGATGAGCAAAGCAAAAAGCGAGATCAACAATGACTCACCTATAAACTGCCAGAAGATCTGTTTTTTGAAAGCACCGGCAACTTTCCTGATGCCAACTTCCTTAGCCCGTTCCATTGATCGTGCGGTACTCAGGTTGATATAAGTGAAGCAGGCAATCGCTAAAATCAACAGTGCGACAGCTGCGATGATGTAGATATAAGTTATGTTGTTATTGGGTTCAAAGCCATCAAAAGGGGAGTACAGGTGAACACTTTTAAATGGCTCGAGTTCATAGGTCAGGTAGTCTTTCCCGCCGATTTCATTACCCATTTCCCGCTGCATGAAGCCGCGAATCTTTGATTGTAAGGTGTGGATAGCCGCCTCGGATTTAAGCAAGAGATAGGTTGTAAAATTTGCATCCCAGTAAGTTTTCTCCTGCGTAACACCAAGCGATGAGAACGAACCCAGCAAGTCAAATTTTATCTGGGAGTTGGATGGACAATCTTCCATCACCCCGGTAACCGTATACGGAACGGCGCTACTTCCGACAGTCACTATTTTTCCTACTGGGTTCTCACGACCGAAATATTTTTCCGCCGCTGTTTTGGTGAAGATCACGACGTTGGGTCCGGAGAGAGATTCCTTACTGTTTCCCTGCAGAAGTTTAAAAGAGAACATGTCGAGGAAGGTGGAGTCTGCATAAACGAACGACCTCTCGTTGAACAGTTTGTCTTGGTAACGGATTACCCTGCTGGTGGCGCTCATGCGCACTGCCATCTCAACTTCCGCAAAATTGCGGGTGAACGATGGCGCTACTTTAGTACTGGTGAAATTTCCTTTTTGTGTAGCGCCGCCAAAGCTGTACTCCATAATTACTCTGGCGATACGATCTCCTTTTTCCTGGAACTGATCATAACTTAGTTCGTGGCGAATGTAGATGGCCATCAATAAACAGCACGTAAGCCCAATGCTCAGGCCAATAATATTAATCAGCGAAAAGGCTTTCTTTTTCCACAGGTTCCTGAATGCTATTTTGATATAATGCCTGATCATACAAATGTTTTATGGTTCAGTAATCAACCTCATTTTCTAAAGAAGCTCAGTTTAACCTGGCTTTGGTGTATCTGTTTAACCCAACGTCCACTAAAAACATTTTTGCTGCTCTCCCAGTCTTGCGTTTCCCGCTTGCAGCCGCTACCTTTCTACCTTTGCAGTTTTGATTTTGGATTTTCCCGCTTACTCGTTTCTCAGGCTATTAACCGGGTTGGCCACGGCAGCGCGTACGGCCTGGTAACTTATGGTAACAAAGGCGATAACGGCGGCGGTTACTCCTGCCAGTACGTATACCCACCATGGAATGTTTATCCGGTAAGCGAAATCCTGTAGCCACTGGTGCATACCATAATACGCAAGCGGACACGCCATCAGCCCTGCGATAAACACAAGCTTTAGAAAGTCCCTGGATAATAAACCTACGATGGTGGAAACGTTAGCGCCCAACACCTTCCTGATTCCTATTTCCTTAACACGTTGGCTGATTGCAAACGCCGACAAGCCAAACAGTCCAAGGCAACCAATGAAAATCGCAATGAAAGCGAAAATGGTAAAAATCGTGGCCTGCCTTTCTTCTGCCTCGTACAGCCTGTCATAACTTTCATCCAGGAAGGTGTATTCAAATGGTGTTTCAGGCAAAAACTTTTTCCATACGCGTTCGATATAACCGACGGCGCCTTTTACATCCTGCCCGCTGAGTTTTATTGAGATCTGCCCGTAACCTCTTTCAGTTGCCGGCATTTGAAAAACCATAGGAAGTATGTGCTGGTGCAGCGACTCGAAATGAAAATCCTGGAAAACGCCAACAAGTTCGCCCTTTCTGGGTCCGTATTGAAACTGCTTGCCGATTGCGTCTTCATTTCGCTTTAGTCCGAGCACTTTAACGGCCGCTTCATTGATGAGGTAAGCCGTAGTATCCCTGCCATACTCATTCGAAAAGTTACGACCTGCAACCATCTTAATGCCGTAGGTTGGAATAAATGCCTCATCTGTTCTGATTAATTTAATGTCGGCCTTTGTTGGGGCCAGGCTATCACCAAGGTTGATCTGCGAACCGCTTGCATCGAGGAGGCGGCCTGTCGGAATTCGTGATGATCTTCCGACACTTTTTATTAGAGCGTTTGCCAGCAGCTCTGTTCTGAATGAAGCGTACCGGTCGGCCAGCGCACTTTGATAACCCATGTTGATCACCTGTTCCCTGTTAAAGCCAAGTGATTTGTGTTGCATATAATTAAGTTGCCGATATACCACAACGGTACTTACTATTAAAACAATGGAAACGGCAAACTGAAGCACCACCAAAACCTTGCGAAACGATATACTGCCGCCGCCAATCTTCAGCACTCCTTTCAGTACATGTATAGGCTGAAAAGAGGATAGAAAAAGTGCAGGGTAGAGCCCCGACACCACCCCAACAAATGCAGGCACCAGCAACATCATCACGATTGCCTTCCCACCCAACAGTACTTTCAGCGATAGTTCCTGGCCAAGTATGTTGTTGAGCGCCGGCATTGCACAAGCCGTAACAATGATGGCCAATATCATAGCAGCGTAGGATATCACGATGGACTCACTGATAAACTGTGCGATGAGTTCGTGTTTACGTGCCCCCACTACCTTTCGAACCCCGATCTCTTTCGCACGCAGGGCTGAGCGGGCGGTAGAGAGGTTCATATAGTTTATTGATGCGATCATCAGGATAAATAAGGCTATAGCTGAGAATATGTATACCCGGTTTATGTCGCTGTTCTGCTCCAGTTCGAGGTCTGTTTTCGAATGCAGGTGTATGTCGGTAAGGGGCTTCAGGCTAAGCGTCGTCCATGTAGAAGGTTTTTTTGGCCCCTCGGTTTTGATATGCCTGTTCAAAAAAGCGGGAAACTGTGCTTCCAGCTTTTTTGGATCATACTGTGGAGGCAGTAATAAATACGTAAAGAAAGAGTTGTTACCCCAATTGGTGGCAAGCTGACGGGCACCGTAAACAGCAGTATCATTTAGGGTATTAAACGAGATGAGTATCTCCGGGTGGACGTGTGAATTGTAAGGAAACTTTTTAAATACGCCCGTTACTTTGGTAATTAAGGTTCCATCGAGTTTGATGGTCTTTTCCATTGGATCTTCTTTTCCGAAATACTTTTCAGCGATCTCTTCACTGACCATTACCGAAAAAGGGTTTAGCAATGCCTGCCCTGGATTACCCTTTTTTACGTTTACGTCGAATACGTCAAACAGGTGTTCATCAGCGAAGTAAACATTCGTCTCATTAAATATTTTATCATTGTACCTGAACGAAGTAGTGCCGTTTGAGAGCAGGCGTGTAATTTTTTTTATTTCTTTAAAATCGTTCAGCAATAAGGGAGCGACAGGAGGCGCAACTGAGCCAAGCTCTAAAGACTGTACTCCTGTTTCAGCGTTGATGAAGGTACGTTCAAGCCGGTATATGTTATCTGCGTTTTTGTTGTACTTGTCGTAGCTGACCTCGTGGATGATATAGGTAAAGATCAAAAGGCAACAGGCAAGTCCAACGGTTAATCCAAACAGGTTGATGAATGAAATCAGCTTGTATTTCAGCAGGTTTCTGAAAGCAATTTTGATGTAGTTGCGGATCATGGAGTTGATGGTTGATGGTTGATGAAGTGTGGGACCTCTCCAGTGCTCTTGCGGAATGTCGGTGGTGTTTTTATGACGATCATTTATTCGGTTCTAAGGCTTTTTACCGGGTTTGCTATTGCTGCTTTTATGGCCTGGTAGCTTACAGTTAAAACCGCAATCAATATTGAAAGAAGGCCAGCAATAATAAATACCCACCAGTGTATTTGCACGCGGTAGGGATAGTTTTCTAACCAGTTGTGCATTGCCCACCACGCAAGCGGTGCTGCCAGCGTAAAAGATACGATTACCAGTTTCAGAAAATCTTTCGACAGTAGTGCTGTTATGCCGGAAACAGATGCGCCCAGGACTTTTCTTACACCGATTTCTTTTATCCTGTTCTCCGCCATATAGGTTGCCAGCCCAAACAAACCCAGGCACGATATTAAGATAGTGAGCCCTGCAAATATTCCGGCCAGGGTGCCGGTTGTACGCTCATCTTCAAATTTCTTTGCATACTCTTCGTCAACAAACTTGTAATCGAAGGGATACTCAGCATTATACTTTTTAAAGATCGCTTCTGCCTTGGCTAGATTTGCCGCCGTTGTGTTTTGCTCGTTAAACTTCATCAGGATCACCCCGAACCATTTTGACTTCGGGCCCAAAATGATCATTGGTTTTGTCGGCTCGTATGGCGATGTAAGAATGAAGTCCTTTATCACGCCGATAATGTGCCACTCTTCGTCATTGTCCTTTACCTTTTTGCCGATAGGGTCTTTGAACTTCATCACCTTTAAAGCCGACTCGTTGATGATCATTGCAGTTGAGTCGGTCGGAAACTGTTTAAGGTCGAGGTCACGTCCGATCACGAATTGCAGCCCTGCGGTAACACCAAGATCGCCATCTTCGGAGTACCGGTAAAAATCCGTTTTATCATTAGGATCCTTCCCTTCCCATTCCTGGCCCCATCCGTCGCTCCAGCTTTGGGTTAGGGGAGAACTCGCTTTTGTAACAGAAGTAGCAATACCCGTGCTGAGCAATTCATTTTTGATAAGGTCAAAGTTCTTTTCAATGTCGCCGGTAAATAAATGATACACCAGGTTGTTTTTATTGTAACCGCTTTGCCGGTCTTTGGCATACTCGATTTGTTGCTTAACAATGATGGTGCAAATAATCAGCACGATCGCAAAAGTGAATTGCAGCACCACCAATACTTTTCTTGGTGTAACCAGTGCATGGGCTTTCCTGAAAGTGCCTTTGAGCACTTTCACGGGTTGAAACGAGGAAAGAAAAAAGGCAGGATAGCTACCTGCAAGCAAGCCGGTAAAAAGAATGAAAGCTGCAAATGCAAGCCAAAGATTTATGCTCGTATAATCAACACCCACCTGTTCATCAATCAGGCGGTTGAACGCCGGAAGGGTTATGATTACAAGAATAAAAGCAATTACCGCCGATATGAATGACATGATAACCGACTCACCGATAAACTGCGCTACAAGCGATCGTTTCTGTGCGCCAACTACTTTACGAATACCAACTTCTTTGGCCCGTTTCTCACTCCTCGCCGTACTAAGATTCATAAAGTTGATGCAGGCAATCAATAATATGAAACCGGCGATTATTCCGAACAACCGAACAAAAGCAATACGTCCGTTATTGTCTTCTACACCATTGGTGAAACTCGAATACAAACGCCAGCGACTGATGGGGTACACAAACATTTCCCATGTCTTTTCTTCCTTATCATACCTGGGTTTAAAAGGTTTTAATTTTTCATTCAGTAATTCAACATTGGCGTTCGGTGTAAGCAACACATAAGTTGCGGTTGAATTGTTTCCCCAGTTTTCATCGTCCTGCCCTTGTGATCTCAGGTAACTCCATGGCAGCAGGTACTCGAATTTGAAACGTGAGTTCTCCGGGGGTGTTCTTAATATCCCCGTAACCGTAAATATTTCTTTATTGTCCACCTTAATCAGCTTACCCATCGGATCTGTATTGCCAAACAACTTTTTCCCGAGTTCCATGGTAAGCACAATGGAATGCATATCATCCAACACGCTGGCGGGATTGCCATTCAAAAGTTGAAATGAAAAAATTTCCAAAAAATTTGAGTCTACGATATTACCCTGGACCGTAAGTCTTTTTTCACCAACGGTCAGCAACATATTGCTTTGCCAGTTCACACGTGCGGCCTGCTCCACCTCCGGAAAATCCTTTTCAAGCGTACGGGCAAGCACTTTTGGCGTGGTACTCCAGCACTGCAGCTTGTCGCTGAAAACCGCCCGGTTCCACACGTTGTAAATCCGGTCTTTTTTATCGTGAAACTGGTCGTAGCTAACTTCGTTTTTTATCCACAACAAAATGAGCATGGCACTTGCCATACCAATCGCCAACCCAAATATATTAATCGCCGAAAAGCCCTTATTCCGTAGCAAATTGCGTAACGCTACTTTTAAATAATTCTTCAGCATAGGTTTCTGTAGAAATTTTTTTGAGACGAACTTTTATTCTGCCTTCAACATCGTTGCCCGCCCGCTGCGCAGTCGGACGGGTGTCACTCACTTGTACCACATATCTAATTGAACTTTTGGTTCGCCAGAGCCAGCGTTTCAACGACCCTCCGTTGTTTGTATGATGAGGGGATAACAACGCTGTTTCGGATGGTGTAAGCAACTGATCATACCAGGATGTTTTCAGTAACTGCCTGTCCATCGAGCATCCTGATGATGCGATGGCTATACCTTGCATCGTGCTCGGAGTGTGTTACCATGATGATGGTGGTGCCTTGTTCGTTGAGGTCGGTAAGCAATTGCATTACTTCATTACCGTTGGAGGAGTCAAGATTACCCGTAGGCTCATCCGCGAGAATCAGTTTCGGATTATTTACCACTGCCCTGGCCACTGCAACCCGCTGTTGTTGTCCGCCTGATAATTGTTGCGGGTAGTGATTACGGCGGTGCATAATCTGCATTTTGTCCAGCACAGCTTCCACGCGCTTTCTCCTTTCATCCGTTTTTACACCAAGATAGATCAGGGGTAGTTCAACGTTTTCAAAAACAGTCAATTCATCTATCAGGTTGAAGCTCTGGAAAACAAACCCAATATTTCTTTTTCGCAGGTCGGCGCGTTTGCGCTCGTTAAAGTCCACAACCTCTATATCATTAAATAGGAAACTGCCGCTATCCGGATCGTCGAGCAGACCGACAATATTCAGGAGCGTTGATTTTCCGCATCCCGATGGTCCCATAACGGCAACAAACTCGCCTTGCTTTACTTCGAATGTCAATTTGTTTAATGCTACCGTTTCTACATCTTCAGTACGGTACACTTTTTCAAGTTCCTTAATTCTGATCATGATTAGGAGTCTGTTTACGGGTATGAGTTGGACAATTTGTCTTAGGGAAAGGAGAGTGAGACGAAAGCGAGCGGGTGAAATACGGGTTCACCGCCGGCATCAAAGGGAGGCTTCGAAGGGCAACTTTTTGGTTGATGGAGTGTTTTATAACAACCGGAATAACCGGGTTTGCTGCTACGGGTAAAACCAAGGCAGCATACAAGTAACAGGATTAGCGTAAGTTTTTTCATGGCGTGTCCCTTTAAGGGTGATTAGTAGGCCGGGATTTGCTGCTGCTGTGCCAACCAATGAACTTTTGAGTGAGAGCTTAAACACATTAGGAGCCCAGTTCAGCCTGCCCGCCAGATGTGTATTACAATAACATGCCATTTCATAACCCATTATCTGTCAATGCCCCCGGAGAAGCTAGATTTACGAAGGTGTTCGTTAGCATGCAACAATTGTCCGGTTTTGATACACTGTCTGCCGGCTGATCTTTGCGGTCGGGGTATACATTAACCGCGGAGGGGCGGAGACAGGGAGGAATACACGCAGAGATACTATAGGTAAACCAGTGACAATCCTGAGTTTTGGTTAACCGTGGAGGGGCGGAAAAGTGGAGGAATACAGGCAGAGAGAGTATAGGGAAACCAATTACTC
>JASLBT010000408.1 GCA_030146445.1 Segetibacter sp.
CGTTGGGCTGCTATATCAAAGCGCAAATCTCGTATACAAAACTTAAACAAAAAGGTAAACTTTGACGCTTAATCGTGCTAACACCCTGCGGCTGCAAAGTTTATCTGTTGTAAAACAATCCCCTTTTATCTTCGCGCAAAAGTAATACTTCTTTGCGAGCCCAAAACCCAATAGGTGAACCGTTTATCGAACTGAACGAAGTAGGCAGCACCAACAACTATGCCATGGAGCAGGTGCAAGCTCAATTGGCAGAACACGGTTCTGCCTGGTTTGCAAATCACCAGACTGCAGGCAAAGGCCAGCGGGGAAAAGGATGGTTTACCAACCCGGGCGAGAATATAACGATGAGCATCCTGTTCGACTGCACCAGCTTCAGTATTTTCCGGCAGTTTGAGCTTCATGCGATTATTGCTGTTGCATGTTACAGGTTTTTCCAGGCCTACGCCGGAGCTGATACGAGTATAAAATGGCCAAATGATTTGTACTGGAAAGACAGAAAGGCAGGCGGCATATTAATTGAAAATGTGATAAGAGGTAGTCATTGGAAATATGCCGTTGTGGGTATTGGCATAAACGTAAACCAGGTTTTTTTTGAAGATGAGCTATCAGGTGCAGTTTCTCTTAAACAGATAACAGGAAAATCCTACCAAACGATAGACCTTGCAAAGGAGCTGTGTGAGGCAATTAACCTTGAATGGACCAACTACCAGGCCTCCGGTATCAAGGATATTTTCAGCAATTACAATGCTCACCTGTACAAGCGGGGGAGCGTCGTAAAGCTAAAAAAAGAAAACAAGGTTTTTCCTGCACTTATTGATGGTGTTGATGAGCTGGGCAACCTCGTAGTAAATTCGGGGACGGAAATTTTTGCTTTTGGATCTGTTCAGTGGCTGATGACCTGACTATTTCAGCACCATGTTGTCGAGCAAAGTAAGATCATGCTCCTGACTGCGTGCTTCAACTTCAAACTTGTTGTTCCAATACCCGTTTCTTAATGATTCCAACAGGTACAATACCAGGAACCGGAACATTCCATACTTTTCATACTGCTTTACATGCACTATCTCGTGGCAAACCCATCTTTTATTCGATAGAAATTTACCACGCGAAGTATTGTGAAGATGGATGGTTCTGCCTAATACCATTGCGACCCGCTTGTATTTCAACTGCCGCGCAGCCAGGTAGGCAAGCCAGGAGTTTTCTTTTATGCTAATGGAAATGTTTTGGTTCATGCTACGGTTCCCGTTTTTTTCCATAACGACACTTAGAGGTTTGTGTTACAATTGATTTGACATCTCCATCCAACCGAACTCATCCGTGCAGGCGGGCAGCGATTTCCCGGTTAGGAGAGGCAACTATACCAAAAATATCATGACTGGCTCGCTTGTTCTGCTTATATGTGTGAAGCGAATAAAATGCCATACACAAAAAAGGCCGTTTCGCAATGAAACGGCCTTTGGTATTAGTCAGCGGTTTTACTACAGGGGGTTTTGCTCAATACCTTTATTTGTATTCATTTCATCTTGTGGAAAGAGGAATTCCCACCTGACATCACCAGCCGGTATCTCGAAAACCGAAACCAGCGAGGCCCGGTGGTTTGGAATACCGTTCCTGTTAAGCGGCGAATTGGTCCGTTTTAAATCCAGGAACCGGAAACCTTCACCCCAGAGTTCAACTCTTCGATGAAACATGATCTCCTCAATCAGGGCGGCCCCTGAGTTAGTAGATAGCACGTACGATGGATTGCGGTTTTTCACCAGGTTTTGCAGGGCTTCTCTTGCCTGCGCATCCTGTCCCTGGCGGGCCCTGGCTTCGGCTTCGATCAAAAACATTTCTGCAGCACGCATATAGGGCACATCGCCAACGCTCAACGAACTGCTTTTCGCAAGAAATTTCTTGTTCTGATAAGGCACCCGGGCTCCTCCGGGGGGTACAGGAACGGTAGCTCCTGTACTATCCCATAGTTGCTTGCGGATGTCGGAAGCAGGTATAGCCTCCCATAGTACGGCGTTGATTGCCCTTGGCTGTGTTCTCAAAACCGTGGAATTGAAGTTGGCCGATATATACGCGAAATAAGACCAAAAAAACGTGTTATGGTCATCAATCTGCCGGCTTCCCCATATCCACTCCTGGTTAGCAATGTTGTTAAAACCGCTAAGTATTTCGGCATTTGTCATTAGGGTAAACCCGGTTCTGGCAGCAACTGCATTCGTCGCAGCGCTTTCCCAATCCTGTTGTGTTAGCGATACCCTTGCTTTTAATCCCCTTACCACGTTCACATTGATATTTGATTTGGCTGCTGTTCCTGTGCGGGTATAACCTGCTAAAAGTACAAGTGCATCATCTAAATCTTTGTTCACCTGGGCATACACCTCTTCTACAGTGGCTCTCGGCTGACCTGCCAGTGTATTCTCTGTTAACAGTGGCACACCCAACTGGTTATTAGGTTTACTAGCGGCGTCATACCGCTTGCCCCATAACTGTACCAACTGAAAGTGAGCCCATGCGCGGTACGCGAACGCCTGCCCTTTGATGACCTTTTTATCGGGCTCTGGTCCTGTAGCATTGTCAATACCTTCAATGAGCACGTTCGCGTTGGCGATGATGCGGTAGTAAAAACGATACATATATCTCAAATCGCTCGAATTTACATTGCGATGATTGGTCCATTGGAGCCAGCCAATCAGGCCGGTACTTCCATTCGCAAGCGAATAAACAATGTCTTCACCGAGTAAATCTCTGAAAATATTGTTTGATCCCTCACCCGCCTGGCCCTGTGCATCATACTGCACATACATGATCCTGTGAATACCATTAAGTGCTGCAAAGGCGTTGACCGTAGAAGCAACCGCATCAGAGGCAGCAACTTGAGTAGTAGGAGAAGTATCAAGAAACTCTTTTTTGCAGGAAGCGGAAATAAGGATAACGATAACTGCAAGGGCTATATTGAACCTGGTATTTAGTATTTTCATCGCTGATAATTTAGAAGTTTAAAGTTACGCCGGCAGAAATCACCCTTGCCGGGGGATAGGCATTTGATGTTACACCTGAAAACGCCTGCTGATTATTCATTCCCTTTCTTTTCGAAAAGAAGGCGACATTCTCGGCTGATACAAAAAC
>JASLBT010000410.1 GCA_030146445.1 Segetibacter sp.
GTCGGGTTTTATGCCTTGTTTTGCGGAAACAATTATTCCCGCCTCAAAGTAGGGTTTTTCGCTTCTGTAGTTCCGCCGTATTCGCCGGGTGTATGCCGGCAGGTTATAGGGTGCTTGAAAGGAAGCAACACCAATACTCGCCGTGGGCCAGTTGATGCCTTTGTTTGGCTCCTTAAACCCACCGTTGGAAACGTGTTGGTAATGGAGACCGGCCTGCAACAACCATCGTGGTGCCAGCTGAATGCCTGCAGCCAAACCAAATTGCAGGAAGCCACTTACGGGCGTACTGTAACTTTGATTAGCAGGATTTTTCTGCGGATGATAAGGGTTACTCAGGTAACTTAAACCTACCCCACCTTTTATGCTGAACTGGCTCGTTTTACTTAGCCTGTACGAGGGTTGAATAAAATAGCCAACGGTTGCCCCCCTGCCCAGTATTTTACTGTCGAAATCGAATAAAGAAAGGCTCCAGCCTTTTACGGGATAACAACGGCACAGGTTCCAGGAAGCAGTATCTGTTTTTTGCCTGATCAGTTCTACCTCAAGTCCCACCGGCCGGGCACCTGATGTATTTTGAACAGCTTCGGTGTGTGCAAGGATGAACCCATAGTGCAAACGCGCCTGGATACCTTTTTTCAGCATGCCCGTTTGAGAAATGGCCGGCAACACTATCGCAAACAGGTGGGAAATAGCCAATAGAAAGCGCATAATCTTAATCCCCTATTTTCTTCTCCAAAGGTAATCATGCTTCGGGCTACCGCAGCGGGAAGTTCATCCGCCTTGCTTAGTTATCATCTCCTGAAGAAATTACCAGATGTGCTTAAAAGAAACTTGTAACTTTTTGGCTGCCCGGCCGCGGCTGTTTAAATGAATGCTATACCGAAAACCCGTTTTTCAACTTTCGTGAGGTAAGGTCATTTGCTTCTTTGTCTTTGATAAACTTTTCATTTTTGGGATCCCATCGCAAAGGCCGTTTCAATTCGTAAGCGATATTACCGAGGTTACAAACCGTCGCTGTACGATGACCAATTTCAACATCGCAGATCGGTTTGGATCGGTTTTTTACTGCCGTTAGAAAATCCTCGTAATGATTTTCACTGTGGTAGACATTCGAATCATTTGGCGCAAATACCCTGGTTGCCAGCGCAGTTGGCGTAGTGGTCAGCTTACCCCTCTGCACATCAATGGTACCCCCGGTTCCCGTAAATCGCACCGCATTGTTGGCTCCGAAGTTCTCGTGGGTCATTTCAAGCCCATTTTCATATTGGTACGTCAGGTACTTTCGCTCCTGGCCGTCGGGTGGAATAATCGATACGGGACCGCTTCCATCCATGTCGAGTGCCCATTGTGCGATGTCGAACATGTGGGCTCCCCAGTCCGTCATCATACCGCCCCCAAGCCCCTTGAAGTCGCGCCACTTTGCCCAAAAGTTGTCCCCTAGCGATGGGTTTAACACGTGATTATAGTGTAAAAATTCATTTGGACCCAGCCACTTTTTCCAGTCCAGGTCTGGCGGCAATGTTTCTTCAGGCAAATCGTACGGTTTTGGTGGTCCACCTACACTTACTTTGATGTTTTTTAAATCCCCGATTGAGCCGCTGCGAACCAGGTGAACAGCCTGCCTGAATTCGGGCCACGAACGTTGCATACTACCAGTTTGGAAGACCCGGTTGTTTTTGCGTGTTGCATTCACCATTGCACGGCCTTCGGCAATCGTAAGCGAGAGGGGTTTTTCGCAATAGATGTCTTTACCCGCCCGGGCAGCTTTTACCGCCTGCACACCGTGCCAAAAATCGGGTGTGGCAATCACCACCGCGTCTATGTCTTTACGGGCGAGCAACGCTGTAAAATCCGCATGCGTGGTACACCCCTTGTATTTGTCCTGACCTGCCTTTGCGGCATAGGCGGTATTCACTTCTTTAGCAAACTGCTGCAGTTTGGACCCATATACGTCAGCAGCTCCTATGATCTGCGCGCTGTCCGATTTTAAAAAGGAGTTTTTAAGTCCGAATGCCTGCCTTCCGCAACCAATAAAGCCCAGGGTAACTTTGTCGCTTGGCGCCGTGTAACCACTGCCTCCCAACACAGACCGGGGGACAATGGCAAAGCTGGAAAGTATGGATGCTTGCTTAAGAAATTTTCGGCGGCTGATGGCTGCAGCGGATTCGTTGATTTTTTGCATGGCAGGAGTTGACAGTCGTGACCGTTATGTAAAGGGATGTTTAATGACGCTTGTAAACATCAGCAACAATGTATACCAAGTTAGACGAAATCGAAGAATGCACAACGAAATTTTACGACGAAGATCAATCGCAAACACCGTCTTTTCCCGGGTGTTTAGATTCTTTGGCCACCAAAGTATTTGTCGGATTGAGCCCACAAATGATGCAAATTTCACCGCTGTAATTTAGCGGAAGCATTAGTTTGCGTGTAAATACCAATTATGAGAGAGGGCATATTAGCTATCATAGGCATCCTGGCCTGGTTCTTCCCACAGGCACAATCGAAAGGTAAGATCGACTTCGAAACGTATAATCCGCCCTCCACGCTGGTCGTTCCGCAACACGTGGTCACTAAAGCAAAGTTTCCTTTTATCGATATACACAATCACCAGAACAATATGTCCGCCCAGGCCTTGATGGGATTAACAAAGGTGATGGATACGCTAAACATGGCGGTAATGATCAACCTGAGCGGCTCCAATGGTGAACGGCTAAAACAATCTGTTGCAAACATCAATTCAACGGCTGCCAAACGTTTTTTGGTGTTCGCCAATATCAACTTCAACGGTATTGGCCTGCCCGACTGGCCGCAAAAGGCCGCGGCACAATTGGAGGAAGACGTAAAAAACGGGGCCGCGGGCCTGAAAATATTTAAGTCACTGGGCATATCGGTAAAAGACAACCAGGGCAAAAGAGTGGCCGTCGATGATGAGCGGCTTGATGCCATCTGGAAGAAATGCGGTGAATTAAAAATCCCGGTTCTTATTCACACGGCTGACCCCAAACAATTTTGGGATCCACTGGACAGCACTAATGAACGCTGGCTGGAGTTGGTAACGAGGCCGGGTCGCAAACGAAGCAACACAGATCCGGCACCATGGCAGCAGCTCATTGATGAGCAGCATCGCATGTTCAAAAAACATTCAGGCACCACGTTTATCAATGCACACTTTGGTTGGTATGGCAGTGACTTGGAAAAGCTGGGCAGGCTAATGGACGACATGAAAAACATTTACGTCGAGTTCGGGGCAGTAATTGCCGAGATTGGCCGGCAACCAATTGCTGCAAATAAATTTTTTACCAAATACCAGGACAGGATATTATTTGGCAAAGACAGCTGGGTTCCCAGCGAGTATACCACTTACTTCAGGGTGCTGGAAACCAGGGACGAATACTTTCCGTACCATAAAAAGTACCATGCATTTTGGCCGATGTACGGGATGGGCTTGCCAGACGATGTGCTCAAAAAAATCTACTACAAAAAC
>JASLBT010000233.1 GCA_030146445.1 Segetibacter sp.
ATTTGCGAGATGCACGCCATAACGGTTTGTGCAGGGCTCGTAGTTTTCAAACAGGCTGTTGTCATAATCCAGCTGCAGGGTATCGATCGAGGAAAGAAACAATTCTTTGGTGGTCTTGAACTCGTTTGCATCAATGTACCGTTCAGGTCTTGTGTCAGGTTTATACTCCATGTAAAATGAGTCCGGAATAATGATGGATACACCCGACCGCTTATAACAAACACCCTGCTGGCTGGCAACCATATGCGAAATGTTCCACACAATGTTATTGTTGAACCCTGAAGGCGTATCGTTCAACTGGTCCATTGAGAGTTCATCCAACATGCTCAGCAAATGTCGTCGTGTATGCCTTAGTATTTCGATGCACTTATTCATAAGATGGCTTTGGGGCTTGAAAGAGTAAATGGAAACGTTTGAAAAATATCGAAACTAATTTCGTGAGTTAATGAAATTGTTTTTGATCTTGTCGATTATACTTGTGGTTGAGAAGCCTTCGACCGTGGGGTTAATCACAACACGTCCACCGTACGACATAACCTCACCCGCGCCAACAATTGATGCCTGTGTATAATCGCCACCTTTGACCAGTGCATCAGGCCTGATAGCGGTAATCAGTTCTAACGGCGTATCTTCTTCGAAGATCACTACAGCATCGACCATCACAAGACTTGCCATCACGAGGGCTCGTGCATGCTCATTGTTTACTGGCCTTCCCGGCCCCTTCAGCCGCCTTGTGCTGTCGTCGCTGTTTAACCCTACAACCAGGAAATCTGCTTCTGCTGCTGCCTGAGAAAGCGTAGCGATATGGCCTTCGTGAATAATATCGAAACATCCGTTTGTAAACGAAATGGTCCGGCTTTTTAAACGCAACCTTGTCAACTCCGCCAGGAGTTCAGGTAACTTATAAATCTTCAACGGAATGATCTCTGGCTTTTTCATGGTGACGTTTCTTTTTATTATAGAAAGGCAGAAGCCCGAGGCTGATGAAGCCAACGAGCAAAACAATTAAGAATTGTGCAAGCCATTGCAGGTTTCCGTTGGCAAGACCAATCTCAAATGGAACATCATTTCGCTCCAGCACGGTAGCCAGGAAAGTGGCATAGGCACCAATGCCACCGGGGGTGGCAATCATGCCGATACTCGCGAAAGCGAGACCGGAAATAGCAGTCGGCAAGCCAAGGTGTTCGGTGCCGGCAGTAGCATAAAAACCTAGCCAGGTACCAACAATGTAAAGCAGCCATATGCCTATACTACAAAGGAGGAACGGCCCTTTCTGCTGTAATCCTTTTATACTGATCAGGCCCTGCCAGATGCCGTTGAGTATGCGTTTGAAGCTAATGATCGCCTTCATGTGTGCAAAGCGTTTTAACGCTTTTCGTGTCAGAAATACGACCACCAACATGATCAGCAATACAATGAATACTTTCGTGAAAGATATTTCCCCCGACCTGGTGGCAAAAAGACTGGAAAAAAGTTGTCGTGAGTAATTTAACACTACTTCGTATTGAAAAACAAGAGCAAGTATAAAGATCACTACAAGAGAAATCAGATCGAAAGCCCGCTCTGCAACTATGGTTCCAACGAGCTTTTCGGCAGGCACCTTCTCGTACCGTGACAAAATTGTACACTTCAGAACTTCACCAAGCCGGGGTACTGCGAGATTAGCCAGGTAGCCGATCATTACCGCAAAAAATGTATTTACGAGCGATGGCCTGTATCCCAAAGGGCCCATCAGAATTTTCCAACGAATGGCCCTAAGCAGGTGGCTGGAAGAAAGAATAAAGAACACCGGTACAATCACCCAATACCTCGCCGTTAACAGGGCTTCTTTGAAAACCGGCCATTTCTCGTCAGGAATTGCATGAAGGCTCCACCAAACAAGAAAGATCCCCAGCCCAAGAAAAAACAGGTACTTGAAAACGTTAAGAATCTTTTTTTTCATCTGAGCGGGCCCGGTTAATTCGTGCAATATACTGCATCAGCTTTGAACGAAGTTTTCCTTCACATTCAGCAGCATGTTGT
Organism: Segetibacter sp.; assembly: GCA_030146445.1. Classification (GTDB taxonomy): domain Bacteria; phylum Bacteroidota; class Bacteroidia; order Chitinophagales; family Chitinophagaceae; genus Segetibacter. The sequence goes on from JASLBT010000233.1 coordinate 2,023, forward strand.
CGATTAATCTTACATCTTTGATGAACGCGGCCACCAGGGCCACGAGCGGAACATTTCCCTCATTGTTGGTTACCGGCTCAAGTGTTTCGGCGTTTGCCAATGCAACATAATCAACCTTAGAAAATCCCTCGCGTAACAGGAACTTTTCGGAATAGTCGATCAGTTTATCAATAGGTGTATCGGTGTAGTTATTTTTTATGCTTCGCAGTGTCTGGTAAATCGCTGATGCTTTTTCACGTTCATCTTCATTAAGTCTGAGATTCCGGCTGCTCATAGCAAGACCGGAAGGCTCTCTTTCTGTGCCCGCCACGACAACTTTTACAGGCAACTGCAGGAGCCCGATGAGCCTTTTGATGACCAGGCATTGCTGGTAATCTTTTTGACCGAGGAAAAGCATATGGGGCTGCACAATGTTCAGGAATATCTCTATTACCTGGCTCACCCCCTGGAAATGACCGGGGCGATATTTTCCCTCGAAAACAGTTTCGAGGTTCTGGAGGTTATAGTGTTGCTTTAGTTCCTGTCCCCCCGGATAGATTTCTTCAACGGAAGGAAGAAACAACACATCAGTATCGTTAGTTTCTAATTTAAAGATGTCTTCGGGCAGGGTCACCGGGTACTTCTTATAGTCCGCCAAATCATTGAACTGGGTAGGATTGATGAAGATGCTGCAAATCACCAGATCCGATTGCTTTTTTGCGAGTTGTATTAGTGACAGGTGCCCCTGGTGAAGCGCACCCATAGTCGGGACAAAGCCGATGGACTTATTGCCGGCCTTCATTTTCTCAATAAATCGTTTCAGGTCGGCGACTGCCCGGTATATGATCATTTATAGTGGATTGAAAGGTTCTTATCCGCATTCGTCTGGATTTTAAGACTTTAAATTCCTTACCTTTGCCCACATTTTTTTATAGGGCTCAGTGTAAAAACCTTCACGAATAATGTCAACAAAGAAAAGAATTTTATTTATTGCTAACGAAATGTCGCCGTATTTAGAGCTGACAGAGTTTGCGGAGATCGTCAACAAATTAGCAATAAAAAGCAATGATGCAGGTTTGGAAGTAAGATGCATCATGCCACGTTTTGGATCAGTTAACGAAAGAAGGCACCGTTTA
>JASLBT010000247.1 GCA_030146445.1 Segetibacter sp.
CCATATGGGCTGTATGCGGCCCTTACGCTTCAGCCGTAATAATGTTCGCGCAATGAAGTCCTATGTTTCCCGGGTAAGACTGGAAAAACTCAGCCTTCTTGTGCTTGCAGTCCCTGGCAATTCCTTAGCAGGTTTTTTGAAATGACCACAGCGCTACCATAAGTAACGCCATTGCCGTTGATTCGTGAACAGAATCTTTTGATTCCCAAAGGCAGGGATGACGTTGAGTGAGCGGCCCCTGGTCGTGGTGTACACAAACAATGTTCTGTAGCAATAAATGTAACCACATAAAGAGGTGAATCTTGCTGCAGGCGAAATAAATTATCATTCCATTTCCTAGATTTGCCGGTTGTGAAATTCGTATTCCTGATAGCCCTGCTGTTCTCCCAGATGATCGCGCGGTCGCAGCAGGGTTTTGCCTTTACCCGAATTACCACCGAAGACGGGATGGGACTGGCGAGCAATGTTGTGAGCAGCCTTCACCAGGATGAAAGGGGTTTTATCTGGGTTGGCACCGCAAACGGGCTTCAACGGTTTGATGGCAGCAAGTTTATTCAGTTTGGAACGGAAAAAAGGGGTAGTGATCTGCTGCCGCATTCGGGGGTGTCCCAAATCATTCCAGTTGGTAAAGAGCACCTGGTATTATCTTTTGTATCCATCCGGGAATTCGGCCTGTTCAATACCTCCACGTATAGCTATCAAAAAGTTGGTTTTCACCTGGATAAGCCATTACCCGCGCGGGCGGAGTTTTGGATGTGGAACGACTCGCGTGGTGATGTGTACCTGAATGTGCTCCGGTATGGCATGCTGCGTTTCGACCCCAAAACAAACGCGTTTACCAATACACAATCTTTTGGCGTTCCTGCCGGGTGGCAGGTAAGTCTTGCCGGCGTTTTCGAAGACGTTAAGCAGCAACAATACTGGTTTGCCTGCGACAGCGGCCTGGTTATTTACGATCGGCGGACTGGCCAGGCTTTCAGCAAGAACAATAATCCACGGAACCTGCCGATTTTAAAACAAGAAGCATTGTGGGAGAGGCTAACCGAAGTGTACATCGATAAACAGCGAAGGATATGGGTGTTTTGCTGGCCAACCGCAAAAAACGGTGTTCAGGAGAAGTATTGCTTCGACCCTACCGGAAGCAGGTTTTTAAGCGCAGATACTGCCGGCTTAAATAAGGGTCCTGTAGGCTACACCGAATACCGGAGTTTTTACGAGACCCGCAAGGGTGATCTCTGGATCTATGGAAATGGGGTTCTGTTCAATTATGACAAATTGAACCGCCGTTTTATTTATACCCGGAACGAGCCGGAGAGTGAAAACGTTGGTATCAGCTATGACATCGTACACCAGATGATCGGGGATCGGGACGGCAACATTTGGCTGGCAACCGACCAGGGGCTTTACTTCACCGTTCATGGCGACGGTGCTTTTTCTGTCGTCAACCTAAAGTTCAGCAACAAAACCGAAACCACTTCGATAACCGACATCCTTGAACTGCCGAATGGTGAACTCTGGTTTAGTTCGTGGGGTTCGGGCATTAAAACGATCGACAGGCTGCTGAACAAAAAGCAAAATGATGTTTACGGCCAGCCGCCCCCGGCATCGTGGAACCAGGCTCTCCGCGCCGCCACCCGACTACCCTGGAGTATGACCAGGGAGTCGGCGACGGGTAAAGTCTGGATCGGCTGTAACTCCGGTGTATTGATGATCCACGACCCTGCTACAAAGAGTACTGTTTATCAACACCCGGACGAGCTTGCAAATTCAACGGTTCGTTTTATTACCGAGGATCAAAAAGGGCAGATGTGGTTTGGAACGCAGTCTGGTCGATTGTTGAAGTGGAGTGATAACCGGATGCAGGTTGTTATGGATTTAGGTACAATCATTTACAAGTTGTTTTTCGATCGCCAGGGCTGGCTTTGGATAGCTACCCACGAGAAAGGCTTATACGCTGTAAATCCTGCTACCGGGGAAGTAATGCAGCATTATACTGCCCGGCCTTCAGGAGGCGGCCTCTTCAGCAATACCGGAAACGATATCGAACAACTAAATGATAGCATCATTGTATTTGGCGCAGGCGCGTTAAACTTTATCAACAAGCATAACCGCACAGTAAGGTTGCTGACTTACGAAGATGGATTGCTCTCCAACAACGTGAGCAGGCTTCGAATGGATAAAAACGGGTTCTTATGGATTATTACTTCGAATGGCTTATGCCGGTACAATCCAAAGAACAATCGTATAACCCCCTATGGCCGGAAAGACGGCATCGTGCTTGCTGAACGGGCGAGTGAGTCCGATTACGTTTCTCAAAACAACTACCTTTTATTTGCCGGGAGCAATGCGGTGATCATGTTTAATCCGGACGTTTTTTTAAACACCGCACCTCCGCCCAATGTAACGATCACCGACTTCAAAGTTTTCAACGAATACCTGCCCGTAGACTCCCTGCTCATGTATCCACAGGTGAGTTTGATGCCCGACCAGAATTCATTCAGCATTTATTTTTCGTCGTTGAGTTATATGCAACGTGATAAGCTGACATACTATTATATGCTGGATGGTGTTGACAAGAGCTGGATAAAGGCAGACCGCTCTTTTTTTGTAAACTATTCGTTGCTACCGCCGGGAAAGTATACTTTCTCTATTTATTGTGAAAGCATTGAGGGCTTGCGTAGTTTAGAAACCACCAGTGTTTCAATTTATATCAAGCCGCCGTTTTGGCGAACCTATTGGTTCTATACATCAGTGCTGTTTATTATTGCCTTGCTGGCCTATGCCGTTCATGATATGCGGGTTAATAAACTACTTGCCGTGGAAAAGCTTCGCAACCGGGTTGCCAGGGATTTGCATGACGATATGGGCAGTACGCTCAGCACGATCAATATCCTGAGTTCGATGGCAAAAACCAAGATGACCACTGATGCGGTCAAAACTGCGGAGTACCTCAGCAAGATCAGCGACAACAGCCAACGGATGATGGAAGCCATGGACGACATTGTATGGAGTATAAAGCCTACCAACGACAGCATGCAAAAGATTATCGCCCGCATGCGGGAATTTGCCACAAGTGTACTGGAGGCGAAAGACATTGAACTGAATTTTACAACCGATGAAGAGGTGTACGACGTCAAATTAAACATGGAGGCAAGGCGCGACTTCTTCCTGGTTTTTAAGGAAGCCGTGAACAATGCCGCCAAATACTCACATGCTTCAACAGTTGTGGTCAACCTAAGTATCAAAAACAAGAAGCTAACGATGGTGGTAAAAGACGATGGCAAAGGCTTCGATGTTCCAAAGGCCGATGGTGGTAACGGCCTTGGTAACATGCAAAAAAGGGCAGAGGCAATGAACGGGAACATCACGATCGAGTCGAAACCCGGCATAGGCACACAGGTTAAGGTTTCCATTTTCGTGGATTAGCAACCCTGAAGAATAAAGCAGACCGTTTCGGGCAGGTGTTGGATGATCACGGTTGGCTACCTCCGCTCCCAATAAATTGGCCCTAAATCATACGTCCGGGCGCTCAAAAACATGACCTAAATGAATCGGTTCCTTAGTCAGAAATTCAGGTTTTACTCATTTGTATGCATCGCGTTACTGCTTTTTGTACATGGGTATAACCTGAATGAAACATACCTGCAGCCGTTCAGTCTTGTAAGAGAGCGTATCACTTTTACGACCTTTTTTGAATACCTTTTTGCCAACGGCTTGCTGCGTTTCCGGCTGCCGGTGTTGTTCATCATCTCGGGATATATCTTCGCATTGCAGGACAGGCAGCCCCACCCTGGTCGCATCAAAAAGCGGGTGAAAACCCTTATTGTTCCTTACCTGATTTGGAGTGCCGCAGGACTGGCAATGACCTGGCTTTGGCAACAGCACCCGGTTACAGCACGTGCAGTGGCAGAAGCACAGCTCGACCAGTTGGGGGATAACAGACCATACAGCCAACTGGGCTGGGGAGGCATAATTTATCGTTGGCTAAGGTACCCGGTATCGTTTCAGCTTTGGTTCATACGGACCCTTTTTGTGTACAATGTTTTTTACCCGGTGTTTAGGTGGGCGATCGTTAAATACCCCGTGATCTGGTTTAGCCTGATGCTCCTATTCTGGATCACGATGTTCAATGGCCTTTTTTTCGAAGGTCAGGGCATGTTGTTTTTTTCACTGGGCGTATGGTTGTGCAAAACCAATTACCGCATCGATAAAAAGCCCGAATGGTTCAGCCATTACCTGAGCTGGTTATTTTTTGTCGGTGTAGCAATCATCAAAACATTTATGGCTTTCGAATTTGAGTTGTATTCTACCGTAAACATCTGGGTCCTTGCCACCCTTCATGTTATCTCTGTTGCTGCAGGGGTGCTTGCCATATGGTTCAGTTGCGATCGGGTAGTGCGGTGGTGCATGCGGCAAAAGTGGTTTGTTTGGGCAACCGCTTTCGCCTTCCTGATCTACGGGTTGCACGTGCCGTTGCTCCCCTATATGAACCGGCTGGCGTTTATGTATATGAGTCATATCCCAAACTACCGGCTGATCATTTACCTGGGCGTGCCGATCCTCGTATTGCTGTTTTGCATTGGCTTTGGAGCCGCCTTGCGGGCCATAGCGCCAAAGGTGTACCGGCTGGCGACCGGTGGGCGGGGGTTTTAGGGTATTACCAATTAGCGGATTAGCGAATTACGAATTACCGGATTTCAGAGGAACCGGGCGGTTAACGGGTCAGTTCTGAATTCCTTTGGTCGCGAGCTAAGGAATTCTATTGAGCATCGTTGCCCGCCCGGATGAACCCGGTTCGGACGGGTGTCACTCCCTTGTACTTTCTGGTTCAATATTCGGCTGGGACTGTGATGACTATTAGAAAAAGTTGACTTCAGCCCACCTTTCAACCCTGTTCCTCAAAGGGCAGCGAATTGAGTATGTGCAAGGGACGAGTTTTTAATTTTGCATTTTTCATTTTTACCGCTGTTTCAAACTTTCCCTTCCTCTCTTTCCATTTAACATGATTATGTGATTGGTTGCCATTCTGCACTAATGTACTTTTGTTAAAATGATCGCAACTTATGATAAAGGTTATGTTATACGAAGACAATCCACAACTTAGGGAAGGTCTTACAATGCTCATAAATGGTTCTGAAGGGTTTGAAGTGCTCGCAGCCTTTAAAAATTGCGACCATGCAGTACAGGAGGTTTCGGCTTTCCGGCCCGACGTTGTGCTAATGGATATCGATATGCCCGGAACCAACGGAATAGAGGGTTTAAAAAGGATCAGGTCAGTAGATCCCGATGTGAAAATCCTGATGCTCACCGTTTTCGATGATAACAAGAACGTGTTTCAAGCGATAAGCAGTGGCGCTAACGGGTATATTTTGAAAAAAACCCCTCCTGCGCGTTTACTCGAATATATCTCCGAAGCGCAGACGGGGGGTGCGCCAATGACCGCCTCAGTAGCCACCCAGGTGCTGAAGATGTTCTCTTCGATGAATAATGAAAAAGGAGAGGATTACAATCTCTCTGATCGTGAAAAGCAGGTTTTACAATTGTTGGTTGATGGCTACAGCTATAAAATGATTGCCGGCGAAATGTTCATCGCTATTGATACCGTTCGCAGCCACATCAAAAAAATTTACGAAAAGCTTCATGTGAACAGCAAAAGTGAAGCTGTCGCAAAAGCTTTTAAAGACAAGATCGTTTAATACTGGTTGTTTTAGAGTTTAGTTACACAGGATTGCCGCTGCAAAGCGGCTTTTCTGTTTATGAGAACTTTGTACTGCTTCGCCAAAGTACAAGCTGCTGCCATATTCATTTTTACCATCTAAACAAGTATGGGGGGGGGCTAGTATTTCTAAATAGTATTTTCTATTTTTCTAAGCGGAGGTTTCAAATCCTTGCAGCGGGCTGGTAGTTATAGTAGTGCCGGATGCGATCGCGCGCAGCTGTTCTTTCTGCAGACAGTTGCCCATGGCAGTTTGCCGGGGTTTTAACCTTATCCTGGTGCATCGGGGTGTTAACAGCGTGTAGGAGATGAGTCTTGCAGGCGTTTATAAACACAACAATTTGCGTTTGATCACCATAACAGATAAGGCAGATTATGAAAACAAGTCGTGCGATTTACGTGTTGTTTTTTCTTGTACATTACTTCGCCGGAGAGTCTAATGGCCAACCGCTGAATATCAGCGGCGACACGGTATATGTTCATACCGACTTTTCGGTTGAACTCCGGTTCCCATCCACAAACAGCATTTTGCGGTGGCTAGACCCCGATGCAGCTTACAAGACTGAACCCACCAGCATTGGCTTTTCGTTGCGCGCCAATCACGAGCGTGCATTGCCTGCCGTATTGATCGTGTCAGAAGGGCCAGGGCAGATACCAAGGCAACACCGATTTATTGTCGTTTACAAAAAAGAACTGAACGAAAGCCGGGATGAAATTGTCAAAGACTGGTCAACAAAGCAGAAGTTGCAGAAGCATATTAATGAACTTGCCAGTAAAAAGCCGGCCGATACAAAAAATTCAGCAACTGCCGGCAGCCGACCAGCCATAGAAAGCAGTCAGGCAGACAGCGGAAGGTCGGCTTATGAAGCGCTGATTGGGCTGGCGGATAGTGCCTTTAATCATAAGGAGTATTCGACTGCAAAGAAGTTGTATATACAAGCATCTGACCTGCGGTCGGAGGAAGTTTACCCTGTTTACCAGATGATTCAAATTGCACGGATACAGGAAAGTAACGGCAGCGCTCTCACCGAAACAGACAGCCTTGCGGGCACCGCAAAAACAAATAAAGACTTTAAAGTGGTGATGCAAAAAGCAACTACTGCATTTGTCGATAACGACCT
>JASLBT010000283.1 GCA_030146445.1 Segetibacter sp.
GCGCTGATGGATACATTGAAGTTATCGAGTTGCAACTGGAAGGAAAAAAGCGGATGCATGTTCAGGACTTTCTAAGGGGATACCGCGTACAAGGGTAAGGATGTTTATAAATGTGCCGGCCGGGTTCAGATTTATTGGTTAAAATCCGCCATTACAGAAATGGATAAGCTGCAAACAAAAAAACTTATTCAGTACCACCGGAGGCACGATTTAGCAGGCATTGAACGTAGCGAGCTGTATGCTGGTGTAGGGATAGCGCAGGCCAAAAACTAACAAGGGTTTACATTCCGGCATTGCACTTTGTGGCATCATAACTATCCCGGTCCATAACACGTAGCTACTATAAACCAGTGCTTTACTAAGTAGCAGCAGGCCTTCCCGGAGCCCATATCAGCGGCTTTCCGATGTTTTCCTGCAATCAGTTTCAACGTTTATCTTTACAACCATTAAACCACTAACTAACATGCTGAAAATCGGGGTATTTGGCGTAGGTCACCTGGGGAAGTTTCATTTGAACAACTGGAAGGAAATCAGCGGGACCAAGATCGTGGGTTTTTATGATCCCTTTGACGAGATTGCCAAAGAAGTTGCCGAAAAATACGAGCTAAAGCGATTTTTAGATGCCGATAAACTTATTGATGCATGTGATGCTATTGACGTAATTGCCCCCACCAATCACCACTTTGCGCTATGTGAAAAAGCGATCCGGAAAGGAAAACACGTTTTTGTTGAAAAGCCGCTTGCGCATACCATCGAGGAAGGCAAACTTTTGGTCAATATGGCGAAGGAGGCAAATATAAAGATGCAGGTTGGCCATGTTGAGCGGTTTAACCCGGCTTACCTCGCCATTAAAGACCTTCCGCTGAACCCGATGTTTATTGAGGTTCACCGCCTGGCCCAGTTCAATCCCCGTGGTACGGAAGTAAGCGTGATACTTGACCTGATGATTCACGATATCGACATCATTTTAAATATGGTGAAAAGCGACGTCAAAAACATTGTTGCAAATGGCGTTGCCGTAATGACCGAAACTGCAGATATCGCCAACGTAAGAATAGAGTTCAATAATGGCTGTGTGGCAAACCTGACCAGTAGCAGGATCAGTATGAAGAAGATGCGAAAGATGCGCCTGTTCCAAAAAGACTCATATATTGGCATCGACTTCCTGGAGAAAAAAACCGAGATTACAAAGTTGCTTCGTGAGCCGGATAAAGATGCCTTTTCTTTCGACATCGAAACTCCCCAGGGCAAAAAAACCATCGCCATATCCAAACCTCTGATACCGGAAGTTAATGCGATCAAACTCGAATTAACTTCATTTGTAAATTCAATTGTAGAGAACAAGCCAACCGTGGTTAGCGAAATTGATGGCTTCCTGGCCATGGAAGTTGCGCATCAGATATTGGATAAGATCGCCAATACAAATATCCTGGTGTAAGTACATTCATGAAATCTTTCAAGCCCCTGCATATCGGCTGGTATGTATTCAGCGACGTACTCGCTGCTGCGATATCATGGTGGTTACTTACACTCATCCGGAAGATTTTGCTGGAGGAAGAAGGTACAACCCTCCTGCAGATCTTAAGCACTGACGCTGCCTTTCACGTGACGGTCATCTTCATACCCATCTTCTGGATTTTGTTTTATGCCCTTACAGGCACATACACCCAATCACTTTATAAAAAGTCGCGTTTAAATGAGTTTACCAATACGTTCATCATTTCGCTGATCGGCTGCCTGATGATCTTCTTTGTATTTATGCTGAACGATCATTCCAAAGACTACACATACTACTATGCCGTATTCTTCAGCTTTTTTGCACTTCAGTTCACGCTTACTTTCTTAGGCAGATCAGCCATATTGAGCGTTACTAAGTCGCATATCCTGAAGCGAAAAATTAAGTGGCCCACAATCATCATCGGTAACAATCCGGGCGCTGTGCGAGTAGTAAATGAAATTCAAAAAAACTTCAGCACACTCGGTTATGAAATGGTCGGCTATATTCCGGCGGATCAGGCTAACAAAAACGGGCTGAGTAAATTACTTAAACCGGCTGGTGACCTGAATGCACTTGAGGCGGTGATTGATCAACACCATATACGCCTGGTGATTATTGCGCTGGATAAAAAACAGGACCACATGACCGAAAGTATCGTGGACCGCCTTAGTGAGAAGGACGTGGAAATCAAGTTGGTCCCCAATGCGCTTGACATCCTCGCCGGCTCAGTAAAAACGAGTAATGTACTGGGAGCAATGCTTATTGAAATTCACAACGGCCTGATGCCCGAATGGCAACTTAATGTAAAAAGGTTGATAGACGTTCTGGCATCGGTTTGCGGCCTTATTGCATTGAGCCCGTTGCTGATTTTTGCAATTGTTCGTACCAGGCTTTCATCGGAAGGTCCTATTTTTTATTCACAGGAACGTATCGGCTACAAAGGCAAGCCGTTCACGATCTATAAATTCCGGAGTATGATCGCAAATGCAGAAGAAAATGGTCCTGCACTATCCAGCGACCATGATAACCGGGTTACCAGTTGGGGACGATTTATGCGGAAATGGAGAATTGACGAACTGCCTCAACTGTTGAACATCCTAAAGGGCGAGCTAAGCCTGGTGGGACCCCGTCCTGAACGCAAGTACTATATCGACCAGATCATGGCGATCAATCCGTATTACAAGTACCTGTTAAAGGTAAAACCAGGGCTTACATCCTGGGGAATGGTGCAGTTCGGTTATGCATCGTCTGTAGAACAAATGATCGAGCGAATGAAATACGATCTCGTGTACATAGAAAACATCTCCCTCCTTCTTGACTTTAAAATCATGATCCATACGTTAAGGATCATCTTTAGAGGGGTGGGCAAGTAAGGCTTCAAATTTGTCGTAAGTACCTATCTTCAATTCAAAATTTCCGTTCGTTTGAAACAAATACTGTGTATCCTGTTCTGCTTTGTATGTTGTTCAACATACAGCCAGTCAACGTACTGGCAACAGGAAGTGAATTATGATATTAAGGTGAGCCTGAACGACAAAGATCACAGCCTTGATGCATTTGCACGCATAGAATACATCAATCATTCGCCGGATAGCCTTACTTTTATTTGGTTTCATTTGTGGCCAAACGCCTATAAAAATGACAAGACGGCTTTCAGCGAACAACTGCTGAAGCTGGGCAGAAAAGATTTTTATTTTTCCAGAACGGAACACCGTGGATACATCAATCGCCTTCAGTTTAAAGCAGATGATATTGCTGCAGCATCAGAAGAGGACTCGATGAACATCGACATCATAAAACTGATCCTGCCGCGCCCTCTACCTCCCGGTGGTAAAACCATTATCACCACCCCATTTCATGTTAAACTTCCCTTCAACTTCTCCCGGGGCGGCCATGTCGGCGAAGATTACCAGATAACCCAGTGGTATCCTAAACCGGCAGTATACGACCAGCATGGCTGGCACCCTATGCCCTACCTCGACCAGGGAGAGTTCTATAGCGAGTTCGGTAGCTACAGTGTAGAAGTTACTGTTCCCGCACTGTACCAGGTAGCCGCGACAGGAATTCTGCAGGATGCGGATAAACTGAATGACCTTAAGAACAACGGCAAAGTAACTGCAACAGGATCAAGCGCTATTTGGCATTACACGCAGGATAGCATTCATGACTTTGCGTGGTTCGCCAGCAAAGATTTCCTAACCAGCCATGATACGGTTGTGCTGTCCTCAAAAAAGACAATTGACGTTTTTTCGTATTACCATGAGAAGGATAAGGTAAAATGGGGTAAAACGATATCCTATGTTAAACAGGGGATCAGGAATTACAGCGACTGGATTGGCGACTACCCTTACGAGGTGGCGACTATTGTACAGGGAAGCGAAAATGAGAACAGTGGAGGTATGGAGTATCCAACAATCACTTTGATCACAACCGAGGATACTGGTCACGAACTGGATGCTACAATCGTACATGAAATAGGACACAACTGGTTTTACGGGGCACTTGCCAGCAACGAACGGGACCATCCATGGATGGACGAAGGAATGAACACCTTTTACCAAAAGAGGTATGAGCTAAACAAGTACAATACCTACAACTACCTTCCATCGCGGTCAAAAGGGCTCGCCCGAAAAGCACCTGAGGACGAAGAAGAACTGTTTTTGAAGCTGATTACACGACTGAACCAGGATCAGCCAATAGAGACACCGTCTGCGAAGTTTACGAAGGTTAATTATGGTGTTATTGCTTATTTAAAAGCAAGCCGGTGGATGAGGCTGCTCGAAAGAAGTTTGGGTACCAGCACTTTTGACCGTTGCATGCAGCAGTATTATCGGGAGTGGAGGTTCAAGCATCCTTACCCTGCAGACTTTAAAGCTACAGTAGAAAGAGCGAGTGGCAAGAGGCTTGACTCGTTATTTGATTTGTTGCATAAAAGCGGCTCGATCTCAAGTAGCAACAACAGGCGTTCTCCGAAACTAACGGTAATTGGCAACCTCCGGAACACCGATAAATACAATTATGTTAGCTTGCTTCCTGCATTTGGTTATAACGCTTATGACAAAGGCATGTTTGGAGCCATGTTGCATAATTACCAACTTCCGCTTAACCGTTTACAGTTTATGGCGGGTGCGATGTACGCGGGCTCAACACACAAAATAAATGGTTTTGGCCGGATCGGCTTCAATACCTACAATAAAAGATACCACCTGGAAACGGCCGTTAGCCGGATGAGCTACACAAAAGACAACTTTTCCGACGGGTCGGGTACAACGATCAACCTCAGGGTAAACCGGACTGTGCCTTCGGTGAAACTCACTCTCTTTGACAAGGATCCCTTACAACAAAAGAGATTTACCGTAGGCTGGAAAACGTTCCTGATAAGTGAAGATGGATTGCAGTTTCAAACCGTAATTACGCCCGGGCCGCCAGCCGACACAAGCGACGTAGTGACCGCTACAAGGCACCATAGAACCGTCAACCGGCTTTCGTTAGCGTATTCCGATCAACGCGCCCTTTATCCCTATAGCATAAATATAAGCGCGGATCAGGGCAAAGGTTTTATTCGTGCAGGTTTCACTGCTGAATACTATTTTAACTATGCAGATAATAAAACGGGTTTGAGCGCAAGAGTATTCGCAGGTAAATTTTTTTACCTGAATGAAAAAACTTTTCAGACGCAAAGTGCAACTGACCGCTACCACCTGAATATGACGGGTGCAAAAGGCTACGAAGATTATACTTACAGTGACTACTTCATTGGGCGAAACGAGTTCGAAGGCTGGATGAGCCAACAGATCATGCAAAGAGATGGATTCTTTAAAGTGCGTACTGACCTGCTAAGCAATAAAATTGGCAAAACCGATGATTGGTTGATGAGTCTTAACCTGGTGACAGACTTTCCGGAGAAAATAAATCCTTTAAGCGTATTGCCTTTTAATATTCCGCTAAAGGTATTTGCCGACATTGGCACCTATGCCGAGGCCTGGAAGATAAATCCTGCCAGCGGCCGCTTCTTGTACGACGCGGGACTGCAGGTTTCACTATTTGGCAGCCTTGTAAATGTATACCTGCCGATCCTTTACAGTAAAGTTTACAGAAACTACTTCAAGTCGACACTTACGGAAAAGCGCTTCCAGAAAAATATTGCTTTCTCTATTAATATCCAGAAGCTACAGCAAAATAAACTATTGAGTGGAATATTATTGTAAGCGGCATAAGCGTACTGGAAAGATGTCCTGAGTTGCTGTTTGCTAAGCGCTAAAGCTGCCAGGGCAACACATCAACCGGGAGATGCCTATCGCAATACTTCTTGTAAACAACCCGGACAATCAGCTTTCTCATGCAGATTGAATTGCGCTAAGCTTTATAACTGAGGCGCAATGAGGTTATCCGTCCAACGCAATTCGAAGCTGGCGCATAAGGCGGGCGGCCCTATGCAACTGTTATGGTTGCACGTTGCCAAACTTATTTGTCCATTCCAGCATTCCCCCCGCAAGATTGTGTGTATTGGTGAAACCCTGGTGTTCCAACATAAGGCATGCCATTTGGCTGCGGTTTCCACTTCGGCAGTAACAAATCACTTCCTCGTTTTTAAGGTTGTCAATTTCTTCAATGTCCATATCCTGGATCTTCCGAAGCCTGATGTGCCGTCCACCGATATGGAACTCACTGCGCTCGATATCTTCGCGAACATCGATCAGGTTAAGTTGCTCACCAGCTTCTATCCGGCTTTTCAATTGATCAACAGTGATGTTTTGCATGTAAAAGATTTTAGGCGTTTATTGGTTTTCGTCTGCACTTGCCTGCGGCTCTGGTCTAAGCGTAGCACTGTCTGTTACCGGCATTTCCCTGCTCAGGTAAAGGTCGATCGTTTGACCCGGCTTAATCCTGTTGTGTATTTTTTGCCCTGCCTCTTCGCCGCTGTACACATTAGGATTTTGACGGTAGACAAAGGCACTCTCGGTATCCGTAACGTCGAGGTCGGCGACCGGTATGTAATTTAGATTAACTCCCCGTAAATAACTTTTTGCCTGTGCATAGGTTTTGCCGACAAGATTTGGCACCGGCATCTCGGCATCACTCACACCATTACCAAGCACAAAGCCGATTTCGCTGCCCATATGAATTTTTGTGCCCGCTTTGATCGGCTGACCTTTAAACAACTGTTCGAGAACGGCATTTTTTGCGATATCCGGCCGGAACGAGGTATCACCAATTCGCAGACCCAGGTTTTCGAGGTACATCTCTGCGTTGCGTATTGAAAACCCGATCAGGTTCGGCATTTCAACAAGCGGCGGTTCAGACCGGTTGATCGTAAGGTAAATCGTGCGATTCACTTTAACCGATGACTCCGCCTCAGGGGTTTGTTTTACCACAGCGGATGGAGCAACAGAGTCTATGTAAACCGAGTCTTGTATTTCAACTTCAAAGCCCTTCTGGTTCAAAATGGTTGTTGCTTCTGTCAGGGTTTTTCCGAGGATCGTAGGAACCCGCTCGTATTTACCGTGTTTTGTAATAAAGTCCAGCGAGCCCAAAAACAACATGATGAGAATAGCAGTCAACAAGATCACCGCGAGAATATTCACCCATAAAGGCTTGTGTGTAAGAAATTTGAACACGTGTTGATCTTTAAATGAAAATAGTTAATAATTGAAACATTCGTCGATAAGCGCCGTATAAAAATCCCTTAGGTTCCACCCCATGGCCTTTACCTGCTGCGGTACAATACTGGCTTCACTCTGCCCGGGAACGGTATTTACTTCGAGCATATAAGGTTGCCCATCACTCTCATTATAGATAAAGTCGATCCGAACGATACCACGACAATTCAGAAGTGAATATATGTTCCCGGCGGTTTGCCGGATTTTTTGCAAAACATCGTCAGGAGCGACGGCCGGGGTAATTTCTTCACTCATTCCGGCTACGTACTTTGCCTCGTAGTCGAAGAAATCCTTCTTACTGATCACCTCGGTAATAGGAAGTGTGATGATCTTACCGCCGGAGCGAAACACCCCAATGGTAAATTCACGGCCGGCAATAAACTCTTCAACCAAAACCTGCTCATCTTCCCTGAATGCCATTTCTATTGCACTATCGAGCTGGGATACCTCGTTTACTTTCGACATGCCTATGCTGGAACCCCCATTGTTAGGCTTGACAAAAAACGGGAACCGAACACTCTTTAGCACCTCATCAGCGCCGGTGTATGTTTTTTTGATCAGCAGTACAGAACGTGCTACCGCAATTCCACCGAAAGCCGCTACAGCAACAGTATACCGTTTATTAAAAGTAAGTGCAGAAGTGGAAGCATCGCAACTGGTGTATGGGATCTTAAGCAGATCAAAATAACCCTGCAGTTTGCCATCTTCACCAGGAGTGCCGTGAATACCGATGAGCACAGCTTCAAACGTTATCTTATTACCGTTGACCGTTATCGAGAAATCGTTCTTGTCTACCGGGATATCTTCTCCGTCCTCTGTCTCGTACCACCATCCAGAAGGGTGTATGTCAATTTTAAATACCTCAAATTTGTCTTTGTCAAGGTTGTTTTCAATCGTGATCGCACTCTTATAACTTATAACTGCTTCGCCGCTATAACCGCCTGTTACGAACGCGATGGTTCTTTTGCTCATGCTGTCTTTTTACTGCGGCAAAGAAAGGAAAAAATAAATATAGCGGGGAGAAGGATATGGGGCGGCAATTGGGCGAAAAAGGCGGGGAACATAAAAAAGGTGAAGAAACGGTATCCTTCACCTCTATATGCCGGGAAATATCACCCGGCTGTATGAATGTCGCCGTTGTGGGCAACAAGTATGGACAATTGATATTCTAAAACTAACCAGTTTTAAAAAATGTTGCAAGCTTTTGAAAATGAAAAGTTTTGCACATTCCTATAAGCGTGAAAAAGCTTATTGTTAGCGCAATGGTCTCGGGTTGATATTGTCAATACACGCATTAACCCCCGGGCTCCTGCCCGACGAACTTAACAACAACGGGATGCCCCTGCCTTCACCGGTCGAATTAAAGGTGCATTCTCTCTTTCTTCTCCAGAAGTTCTTCCACCGTCTCACGATACATCTCATCGGGGACACAGCAGTCTACCGGGCAAACAGCTGCGCATTGTGGCTCTTCATGAAAACCCTGGCACTCTGTACACTTGTTGGGAGTGATGTAATATGTATCAACAGCGACAGGCTCCATACGTTGGCCTGCCTCAACCACTGTCCCGTCTAACAGTACAAAGGTGCCTTTAACCGCTGTACCATCTGCCATGGCCCATTCTACCCCACCTTCATAGATTGCATTGTTTGGACACTCCGGTTCACAAGCACCGCAGTTTATACATTCGTCAGTTATTTTAATAGCCATGTTAATCGGTTTATATGCGTTTTATCGTTGTAAGTTTGTAAAGCAAAAATAAGGGTGACAAATGATTTTACAAGAACGAATTGACTTGTTGGTGAGACTTGGAGAATACCTTTCTGGAAATGATGAAAGTTGGGTCAGGGCTAAGGCGAAAGCTTACAGTAAAAATCCCTGGTTTATCCCTGAGTTTATTGATCATGCCGCGTCAAACATCATAGAACAGTTCTTACAAAGAAACAGGCTTGAAGCCTGGGCAGCTTCATACGGATTACAGTCACAACCTGTTCCTCCAAAAAGAGTAGGACTTGTTATGGCGGGGAACATACCCATGGTTGGTTTCCATGATATGCTTTGCATATTCATTAGCGGTCATGAGCAACTCATCAAACTTTCTTCAAAAGACGAAATACTCATTCCGCAACTATTGAATAAACTGAATGAATTTGACCCCGCGGTGAGTAACTATCTGACCATCTCGGAAAAGCTGAACGGCTGCGAGGTGTATATTGCTACCGGCGGGAATAATACCGGTCGCTATTTCGAATATTACTTCGGCAAATACCCCAACATCATTCGAAAGAACCGCACGAGCGTGGCGGTTCTAACCGGCGACGAAACAAGTGAGCAGCTTGATGCACTCGCAGACGATATCCAGCTTTACTTCGGGCTGGGCTGCAGGAACGTTACTAAACTATACGTACCCGCTGATTATAATTTTGAACGGCTACTCGAGGCATTAAAGAAGTATGATCATTTCATGGACTTTCATAAATACCGACACAATTATGATTACCAGCTCGCCTTGCTGATGATGGGCAACAAATTTTACATGACCAACGAGTCAATATTGTTTTCTGAGAACAAATCCTTGTTTTCAGCTGTTAGCCAGGTACACTTTGAATTTTACAACGACAAAGAAGAAGTAGCGACTTCATTACGAACAAACCCCGATCTACAATGTATCATCGGGAGGGATTTCGTGCCTTTCGGACATGGACAAAAGCCGGGTCTTGCTGATTACGCCGACGGAGTCGATACGGTGAAATTCTTGCTCAGTTTAGATACCCAGATGGCTACCAAAGCCTGATCATGTTCCGCCGAAAAGGCGCATATTCGTCCATCACAAATGTGTATGCGACAATTTTTCCAGCGCCTACAGTAAATACGACAGCCTTCGTCAAACATTTGTTAATTGGGAGGGGGCTAATTTGCTTAAATCAGGGTCATTCGTTTATTTGCTTTTGCAGGCATGTATTTTGAGCAAATAACATAAACCAACTTGAACATGAAATTCAGAAACATCTTATTGGTAGTACTGTTGAGCTCCTCAACAGCGCTGTTGAGTGTTTGGGGTTACAATAAATACGACTCCTACCAACATGCAGGAACGCAGGAGCCAGGTAAGCTTCCCGTTAACTATGCAAAATTCTTCGATAAAGACCTTGCACCGGCCGGAGCGATTGATTTCACGGCTGCTTCCATGTCGGCAACGCCGGCGGTTGTTCACATAAAAACAAAGACAAAGGCGCGGCAGGTTTCTAACAACCTTCCCCGTGGCAGAAATCCGTTTTCTGATTTGTTTGGAGATGGTTTTGAAGACCTATTTGACTCACCCCGTTCACGTACCATTCCCGAGCAACGAGCAAGTGGTAGCGGGGTTTTTATCAGTAATGATGGCTATATCGTTACTAACAACCACGTGATTGATGGTGCTGACGAAATTAATGTTACCCTTCCTAACCGCCGTTCGTACAAAGCTACCCTGGTGGGTACCGATCCAAGTACGGACATTGCGGTGTTGAAAGTTGAAGGAAAGAACTTCCCGTACATTGTGTATGGCAATAGTGATGATGTTAAACTTGGCCAGTGGGTTCTTGCTGTAGGTTATCCGCTTACCCTGGATGTAACAGTTACCGCTGGTATTATTAGTGCTAAAGCAAGATCGATTGGGATCAACAGCAGGCAAAGCGAGTCGCCGATCGAAAGCTTCCTGCAAACCGACGCAGCTGTGAATCCCGGGAATAGCGGCGGTGCCCTGATTGACACAGAAGGTCAGCTGGTGGGTATCAACTCGGCGATTGCGTCTCCAACGGGCAGCTATGCAGGTTATTCATATGCCATTCCTGTCAACATCGTAAAAAAGATTGTCAACGACCTGATTAAATTTGGTACTGCGCAACGCGCTTACCTCGGTATTCAATATGCACCAGACAATATCCCTGAAGAGCGGAAGAAAGAGATGGGCATTAAAGAGGGAGATGGTGTATACGTAACCGAAGTTCCGGCAGGTGGCGCAGCAGCCGCTGGTGGCATTAAAAAAGGCGACTTTGTTACAAAGATCAACGGTGTGTCGGTTACCACCGGTCCGGAAATGGTTGAGCAGGTTACCCGGTACAAGCCAGGCGACAAAGTATCGATTACCTACGTTCGTGAAGGCAAAGAAAATACAACAACACTTACGCTTAAGAATAAAGTTGGAAATACCGACGTCGTAAAATCACAAACGATCATTGAGAAGCTTGGTGCTGAACTCGTGACGCTCGATAAACAGAAGGCAGCGGCTTACGATATTGCCGGTGGTGTAGTGGTGAGAAAAGTTGGTTCAGGTGCCTTTAAAAATACACGAATCCAGGACGGGTTTGTGATCACCAGTGTAAATGGTAAAGAGGTCATCAGTGTTGAGCAGTTAAAACAGGCGCTCGAAGCCAATAAAGGCACCACTGTGAAGTTAGAAGGTATCTATCCAGGTTACGAAAGCAGCTACGGATATCCTTTGAATCTTTCAGATCTTGATTAATGGCACAACTAGTATAAAGCAAAAGCCCGGACGAAAATCCGGGCTTTTGCTTTATAGTTAGCTCCCTATTCCTGAGTAATTTTTGAGGCAACGAGCATATAGAATACTATCGAACACCATTGCCGGCTTGCTGCGAATTCGAATGCCCGCCGAGATGACCCTGGTCAGACGGCGGTGCCATTCACGAGTAGATCCTGAATTCTATACGTCGGGAGCGTAGTAGGCTCACCTGTTACGATTTAAGAGATTGATCAGTAATGTCGTTGTTTATACTATCGCAATCGAGGTGCGATACGCCAAAAATATCACCCTAACAATTTTAAGCAGCGTAACCAACAATCACCCATGGTCATTTCAATCGAAGGCAGTTGTGGATCTCTCCTATTTATGGTACACCAGGTAGTCCCAGGCTTGCAGTTCGAAACTTACGTTTTCGTCGAAATAGTACGATAGTCCGGTGAAAGCACTGGTATATGTGCCCGATAAAGATGCTTCCGGTATTAGAAAATGCTGGCGTCCCGCTGGGGACAGGTTCAGTAATACAAGAACTTCCCTATCGCCCCTGGTCCTTTTGAAAGCAAAGATGTTACTACTGCTCGTATAAAGGCGGGATAGCCTGGTTTCCGGATCGCCGTTCTGCATTGCCGGGTGATAACTATGCAGACTAAGCAACGCCTTGTAAAAATCATTAAGCGCGTAAGTTCCGGTCCATAGAATAGGATCCTTTTCGAAAAACGCAAGTCTTCTTTTGTTGGGCAACTCCTGCCCGCTATAAATGAGGGGCATTGCATTTAACCAGGTTGCACATAAAACCGCGAAAGGCTTTGCGGAATCGCCTAATCTTTCATATTCACTTCCGCTATGGGAGTTCTCGTCGTGGTTTGAAGTAAAAAACGCTTTGATCCCCGGATGTTGCCCGGCGTGAGGTTTGAGTGCGTTTTCGAGGCCTTTGATGTTGATCTCCTTTTTCCAATATGCTTCCATGGTATGCAGGAACTGCCAGGCATAAATGACGTCAAACACCTGATGATACGAGTGTTCCTCGGTTTCCGCCAGCCAAAACAGTTTCTTTCGTTTATCGAGTCGCTGCCGGGCAGATCTCCAAAAATCCAGCGGTACCAGGTGGGCCATGTCGCACCTGAAGCCGTCAATTCCGGTCTCCTCTATCCAAAATTCCATCGCCTTAAGCAGTGCCTCCCGCATTTCGAACCGCGTATAATCAAGGTCAATGACATCTTTCCATCCGTTGGGATCGAAGAACTCCCCCACTTCGTTTCTTTTATAAAATTCCGGATTTGTTACCGTCCATTCGTGATCCCAGCCTGTATGATTGGCCACCCAGTCGATAATTACTTTCATCTCCAGTTCATGCGCGCGCTGCACAAGGGTCTTAAACTGTTCAATTGTACCAAATTCAGGGTTTGTTCTTACATAGCTGCTGCAAGCATAATAACTGCCTAGTGAACCCTGCCGGTTTTTAACACTGATAGGGGTTATCGGCATAAACCACAGGATGTAAACACCCATGGCTTTAAGTCGCGGCAGCTCTTGCTGAAAAGCTTCAAAGGTGCCCTCGGTCGTATATTGCCGTAGGTTGACTTCATAAATATTTGCGCCTGCCGCCCACTCCACCGGGGTAAATGTTTCGTTCATAAGGGGTAAATAATTAGCTGTTGTACAAAGAAAGCATTTCTGGTGCCAACTGATCCAGCTATTACGTTAGACGAATACAGAAAGCCATTAACATAATTATTCATGCTCATCTTTGTAACTTTGACGTAACGTGTTGGCCGGGTAATTCCGCGGATTTTAAATGGTAATGAATGAAAACGTTCAATGTTCCTGTAACATACAGATCTCCCCTTATCAGCGCAGTTAAGGCAAAAAGGAAGCAAGAGGATAAACTGAAAAAAGACTTCACCCCGACCAAACTCGATTTCGGGCCGGTTGAGATTTATCTTGCCCGTCATTTTGGCTTTTGTTATGGAGTGGAAAATGCGATAGAAATCGCCTTCAGGACTGTCGAAGAAAATCCCGGGAAGCGAATTTTTCTCCTAAGCGAAATGATCCATAATCCTCAGGTGAACAGTGACCTTTTGAGCAAAGGAGTTCGATTCCTGCAGGATACCATGGGAAAACCTATTATACCTTTTGAGGAAATCAACGGCGACGACATCGTACTAATTCCTGCGTTCGGCACCACACTGGCGATGGAACACAAACTCCGGCAACTCGGTATACAAACCGAAAAGTACAACACAACCTGCCCGTTTGTGGAAAAGGTATGGAACCGCAGCGAACACATTGCAAAAAAGGCGTACACCGTTGTGCTCCATGGAAAGCCTGAACATGAAGAAACAAGGGCAACGTTTAGTCACTCGGCAGCCAACACGCCCACCGTTGTCGTATACAATATGAAAGAAACCGTGGAGCTGGCGAAATACATTAGCGCTGAAAAGCCAGCACAGGATTTCTATAATGAATTTCATGGGCGTTATTCAGAAGGATTTGACGTAGGAAAGGACCTGCAACGGATAGGCGTTGTTAATCAAACAACCATGCTGGCAAGTGATACTCAGGCAATAGCTGATTATCTGAAGCAGGTGATGATTAGCAGATTTGGACTAACCGGAGACAACGTTCACGAGAGATTTGCCGATACGAGAGACACACTATGTTATGCTACAAACGATAACCAAAGTGCCGTTTATGGCTTGCTGGAGGCGGATGCCGACCTGGCAATAGTGGTGGGCGGCTACAACAGTAGTAACACTTCGCACCTGGTGGAGTTATGTGAAGAAAAGCTGCCGACCTATTACATCGACTCTGCTGAAAAACTCATTTCCGGTTCAGAAATACTACACCACGACTTTCACAAAAAACAGGACCTGCTCACCGGCAATTACCTGCCTAAGCATACGCCCGCAAAAATCCTGATCACCAGTGGTGCCAGTTGTCCGGACGCGGTTGTTGAACAGGTGATCCGAAAGTTGCTTTCTTTTTACGGCGTGACACACCGCTTTGAAGAAATGAAAGATCTGTTTCAATAGTCGTGGCCTTTCCGGGATCTATTGATTAAGAACTATATCGTTCCAGGCCGGCAACTGTGTTGCGTATTGCTGTGGGGTACAAGCGAGCGTGGCAACGATGATGCTATAAAAAACCACTGCTGGTCACACAAAAATATCTCATCTCTGTCGCGGATCATCAGATAGAGCAGTGTTCATTTGGTTGAAAACCCATTTGCTCAGATTGCTTCTTCGACCGCTGCGATCTTTTCTTTTGCAAGTTTGAGTGCGATCTTCAGCTGTTCTTCTGTAGTTAAGCTGGAATTGTCGAGTACATACGCATCTTTCGCCTGCCGCAAGGGACTAAACTCACGGTTGCTGTCGATATAATCACGCATCTGAAGATTATCCTTGACCTCTTCCAACAGCACGTTTGGATTCTTCTCAAGCATTTCGCGATACCTTCTCTCCACTCTGATGACGGGATCAGCGACCATGAAAATTTTTAATTCCGCCTTTGGAAAAACCGTTGTGCCAATGTCGCGTCCATCCATCACGATTCCTTTTTTCTTACCCATCTTCCGCTGTTCCTTAACGGCGAATTCGCGTACTTCTTTTACTGCTGCAACCTCGCTTACTTTTTCGGCGACGAGCATGTCTCGGATAAGGTATTCAACGTCCTCACCATTCATGACCATTTCGCTTTTTCCTGTCTCGAGATTATAGTGAAAGTCGAGGTTGATTTGCTCAAGGGCTTTTACCACCTCTTCACGAAGGTTCCAGTCGACGTGATTCCGGAGAAAGAAAAGGGTAATTGCCCGGTACATCGCTCCGCTATCAATGAATACATAATTCAACTTACGGGCAAGTTGTTGTGCCAGCGTGCTTTTACCGCAAGAAGAAAATCCATCAATGGTTATTATGATTTTTCTCATCGGTACAAACTGGTTTATGCAAAAATGGAAAACTAAATTGAACAGTCAAAATCAAAGTCGTAATTCAACAGCACAACAAAAAAGCCATCACTGTCGGGTGATGGCTTTTATTGTGATTCGATCATTTATGCTATACGTTCTTCAACTTTATCTTTTAGCGCGAACTTGATCTTCATGCTTTCCTTGTCGAGGTCTGCGATCAGCACGTCGCCCTGCTTGATCTGCATTCCAAGAATTTCCTCCGCTAGTGGATCTTCGAGGTACTTTTGAATGGCGCGATGCAACGGCCTGGCTCCAAACTGGGAGTCGTAACCCTTGTCGGCGATAAAGTCCTTGGCTTCTGGTGTAAGCTCGAGGCTAAATCCCAGGGTAACCAACCGCTTCATAACACCCTTCATCAGGATATCGATGATCTCGAAGATATTATCTTTAGAAAGCGTGTTAAAGATGATCACGTCGTCGATCCTGTTAAGGAATTCGGGCGAGAACGTCCGCTTCAAAGCTTTTTCAATAACTGCCTTATTATTTTCTTCTGCGTTCTGCACCCGGTTAGCGGTTGCAAAACCTACGCCTTCACCGAAATCTTTCAACTGCCGAACACCAATGTTTGACGTCATGATGATCAGGGTGTTTTTGAAGTCAATTCTTCTTCCCAGGCCATCAGTCAGCTGACCGTCGTCCAACACCTGCAACAGGATGTTGTAAATATCAGGATGAGCTTTCTCAATCTCGTCGAGCAGGATCACGCTATAAGGCTTACGGCGTACCTTCTCGGTAAGCTGACCACCCTCTTCGTAACCAACATACCCGGGAGGCGCACCCACCAAACGGCTTACGGTGAACTTCTCCATATACTCACTCATATCGATGCGGATGAGCGCATCTTCACTGTCGAACATGTACCGGGCCAGTGCTCTTGCCAACTCCGTTTTACCCACGCCTGTCGGACCCAGGAAAATGAATGTTCCTATCGGTTTCTTAGGGTCTTTAAGACCTACCCTGTTACGCTGAATTGCCTTTGTAATCTTGGAGATAGCCTCTTCCTGTCCCACAACCATAGCCTTCATATCCTCACCCATCCTGCGAAGCTTATCAGTTTCTGCCTGCACCATACGCTTGACGGGGATGCCCGTCATCATGCTCACCACTTCTGCAATTGCTTCTTCGTCGATAGGGTAACGTTTATTCTTACTCTCTTCTTCCCAGTTGCTTTTCGCTTTTTCAAGTGCCTCACCGAGACGTTTTTCGGTATCCCGTAAAGCTGCAGCCTCTTCGAAACGCTGGCTTTTTACCACCTTGTTTTTCTCCAGCTTTATGTCCTCAATCTTCTTTTCCAGGTCGAGAATGTCTTGTGGCACATTGATGTTCTTCAGGTGAACGCGGGCGCCCACTTCGTCCAATACGTCGATTGCCTTGTCCGGAAGTAAACGGTCGGTCATATACCGGTCGCTCAATTTCACACATGCGTCAATAGCGTCTTCTGAATAAGAAACACTATGGTAATCCTCGTATTTGCTCTGGATATTGGTTAATATCTGGATGGTTTCTTCGATCGAAGGCGGATCTACCATCACCTTCTGGAAACGCCTGTCAAGTGCACCATCTTTTTCAATGTACATGCGATACTCGTCGAGTGTAGATGCACCAATGCACTGGAGCTCACCCCTCGCAAGGGCCGGCTTGAAGATGTTTGATGCGTCGAGTGAGCCACTGGCTCCACCAGCGCCGACGATTGTATGAATCTCGTCGATAAACAAGATAACGTCCCTGTTCTTTTCGAGTTCATTCATGATCGCTTTCATCCGCTCCTCGAACTGTCCGCGATATTTGGTACCTGCGACAAGTGCTGCAAGGTCGAGGCTGATCACGCGCTTATCAAACAGAACCCTGCTTACCTTACGCTGAACGATGCGAAGTGCAAGACCTTCCACAATGGCGGTCTTACCCACACCTGGTTCACCAATCAAAATCGGGTTGTTCTTTTTACGGCGGCTCAATATCTGGCTTACCCTTTCAATTTCTTTCTCCCTTCCTACTATCGGGTCAAGAGAGCCGCTTTCCGCAAGCTTGGTAATGTCGCGGCCGAAATTGTCCAGAACAGGGGTTTTACTTTTTGTATTGCTTGCCTGTTTTGCTTTTTGCTGCGCAGAATAACTCTTCCTTTCATCATCGAAATCATCATCGTTATCCTCAGTGTATTCGTTGCGCGGATCGTTACTTCTTACCATACCTAATTCGTTTCTAAAGATGTCATAGTCTACATCGAACTGGTTAAGAATTTGGGTAGCTATGTTTTCTTTGTTTTTTAAAATTGACAACATCAGGTGTTCTGTTTCGACTAGTGGGCTTTTCAGTGCCTTAGCTTCTAAAACAGTAACCCTAATCACTTTTTCGGCCTGCTTTGTCAAAGGCAGACTGTTGATGTTTGCGATATTCTTACCGGTTTTATCTTTTACTGCGAGTTCAACTTCTTTACGTAATTCGTACAGGTCTACATTCAACGTTTTCAATATGCGGATAGCTGTATTTTCTCCCTCACGTATCAAGCCAAGCAATAAATGTTCGGTGCCAATGAAATCATTTCCCAACCTGAGAGCTTCCTCCCGGCTGAATGAAATAATCTCCTTTACCTGGGCTGAAAAATTATTATCCATGATGTTTAAGTTACTTGATACAATAATAACGAATAAATTTGATGCTTAGTTGTGTGGTTTTATGCACACGTGTTAATCTAAAACTAAAGAATATGGAGGTCAAAATTGATACCAAAGAGAAATTTCATGTTGTAACACTGAACGAAGCAGACCTCTCTGACAATATAGCAGCAACCCTTTCAAGCCTTATAAACGAGTACCTTTATAAAGATATAAAAAACGTTGTGCTTAAGCTACCTGCAACAGAATCAATATCCGATAACGCCGCAGTACAACTTAGCAGGCTGCAACAAGGATTCTATGACAACAGTGCATCTTTTGTCATCTGTGAGCTGCAACCCGCGATTGAGCGCCGGCTCGATGAGCTTGAACTTCTCGAAATCATGAACGTTACACCTACTGAAAGCGAAGCATGGGATATTGTTCAAATGGAAGAAATCGAACGGGAAATGATGGAAGACAATGATATTGCTTTTAACAGCCATGGCGAGGCGTAAAGTGCGCCATTTGTAGCCGGCAAATGTCTTCCATAGCAATCTCCTGCCGGCCGACCGAGCAAGCACGACAGCGTGAACTTGTTTATAACCGCCACTATTTAGTCCACCCCGGCATTTCTACGCTGACCTTTTTTTATTGCCTGTTCTTCCCGCACATCTTCACCTCCGCCCGCGCTAACGAACAATGCACCAGCCATTTGTATTTATTGGCGGATTTGGTAATATCTTTGGCCAAACCGTTATTGATAAGAAGCACATGTTTGGAGTTACGATCTTAGGCAACAATTCAGCGCTACCTGCATACGACAGGCACCCGACGTCGCAGGTTGTAACCCTTGATCAATTCCAGTTCCTTGTTGATTGTGGCGAAGGCACACAAATGCAGCTCGCACGTTACAAGATCCGGCGCAGCCGCATCAACCACATCTTTATTTCGCATTTGCATGGCGACCATTATTTCGGGCTGATCGGCTTGTTGACCAGCATGGGTTTACTTGGCCGGGAAGCTGATCTGCACATTTTTGCATCGGCGGGCTTGCAGGAAATCCTTAACCTCCAGTTCAAAGTTGCCGATACCCGTTTACCCTTCACCCTACACTTTCACCCGTTATTGGAAGAAGGGGTGCTCGTAGAAGATCCACGTTTTTCGGTGGAAACATTCCGGGTTAACCACCGCATTGAGTGCTGGGGTTTCGCATTTCGCGAAAAGCGGAAGCCCAGAAAGATCGACAAGAACAAGATCAGTGCATATGATATTTCCCCAGCCTCGTACGAAAAACTAAAGATTGGCGAAGATGCAATCGCCAACGATGGGGAGCTGATCAAAAACGAATGGGTCACAACACCGAACACGCCTCCAAGAAGTTATGCTTATTGCGCCGATACGCTGTTTAATGCAAACATTGCCGAAAAGATTAAGGACGTAACGGTAGTTTATCACGAAACCACCTACCTGAAAAATCTTGAAGAACGCGCTGCCAGCAGGTTTCATTCAACAACCGAGCAGGCCGCCAAAATAGCGGTGCTTGCCAATGCAAAACGGCTGCTCATAGGGCACTTCAGCAGCAAATACGAGAAGCTCGACGAATTTTTACAGGAAACCCAGGACGTATTTCCTGCCACTGAGCTCGCGCTGGAAGGCTGTACTTACCGGATTGTTTAGATGGGTATTGGGAAGAAGTTCATAGGTTGATAAGTTGAGAGGTGGGTATTGAGGTATTGGGTATTGGGAAGTCGATTGGTTGATAAGTTGATAGGTTAGGTGAGAAGTACCAAGCAATCCTATTTCTGGGTTGTGCACTAGTCGTAAGCCGAGCACGAATTCATTTTGAATTTTAAATTTTGAATTTGAACTCTACCCAAACTTCCCCTGGTTATAATCTTCATA
The DNA here is from genome assembly GCA_030146445.1 of Segetibacter sp. Classification (GTDB taxonomy): domain Bacteria; phylum Bacteroidota; class Bacteroidia; order Chitinophagales; family Chitinophagaceae; genus Segetibacter. The sequence continues at coordinate 20,142 of JASLBT010000283.1, forward strand.
CGCCTGCATAATTTCCTGCTCGGTATTCATTACAAACGGACCGTATGACACGAATGGCTCATGAAAAGGTGTTGCATAGCCAAATAGTATGATGGCGTCTGATGTTGCTTTAACTTCTATCACTTTACCTTCCGGATTAAATACAATCAGGTGATGCATGGTTGCAACCTCGCCATTTACCAGCAGGGAACCTTTCACCACGTAAAACAATACTGATTTATCCGGCTCTACAAGAAAGCTGTGTTTCCCGCCTTCAGCAAATTGCACAGTGGCCAGGTGAATGTCGGTCATTGGAACAATCGGACCGACCACCCCTTCCCATGATCCTGATACCACCTGGGCGTTAACCCTGCCGTTATCCCAGCCGACAACGGGTATTGAATCTTGCTGCAAACCAGTGTAAGCAGGCCTGGTCATCTTGTACCTGGCGGGCAGGTTAACCCACAACTGGAGTATCTCTAACGGTCCACCCTGCCGTTTGAAATCTTCTGACGACACTTCAGCATGCACAAGCCCGCTACCTGCTGTCATCCATTGCACACCGCCCGAATTTATGATGCTTGATGCACCACTTGAATCTTTATGCATCAGGTCACCCTGGAGTATAAATGTCACGGTTTCGAAGCCGCGATGCGGATGCGGACCAAAAGGAAGTCCGTTGTTGTTTGCCTTGTATCGTTGAAGGCCATGGTGGTTAAGAAAAATAAATGGATCCAGAAGATTGGGCGGCACGTGGGTATTGGGCATAGCCCGATAAGTCACCAGGTCGCTGATGGGTTCATATTGTGCCTTGTAATTTCCCCTGATCGTTTTCATACAAAAAAATTTAAAAAAAGCAGACCCGTAAATCAGATTTAGTGCGTGGCTGCCGCCGGGTCCCGTCATAGTAATCGAATGCATTCGGAAAAACATTTTGACCAGGCTCATGCACCCTCTCTAAGGCCGTATTGCTGGTCAATAAAACCAGGAAAGAACTCTGGAATAAATCGTTCTTTTACCAACTAAACTTTGTTGCCCTGCAACATTCCCCGTGATCATGTTGACGATCGACGGATAGCTTAGCTACCTGGGGAACTAAAGCAGCAAATGGATGTACACAAATATCAACAGTAAAATATGAGAGTCCCTTACCAGCAATTGCAGGAAACCTTTAAAAAGGTGTTGTTGAAGCTTTCTTTTCCCGAAGACCGCGCAAATCTTTGTGCCGCTATTTTTGCGGGCAACAGCCGCGATGGCGTCTACTCACATGGCCTGAACCGCTTCCCGGTGTTTGTGGAATATGTAAAAGATGGGCTTGTAATTCCCGGAGCGGAACCAGTGCAGGTATCAGAAAATGGTGTTACCCAGGTCTGGGATGGTCAATTTGCTCCCGGCATGTACACTGCAACGCTGGCCATGCAAAGAGCCTGTGAACTCGCAAAGGCAAATGGCATGGGCTGCGTTTCGGTCCGAAATACCAACCATTGGATGCGGGGCGGAACATACGGATGGCAAGCGGCTGACTCCGGTTTTATCGGCCTTTGTGCCTCAAATACCATAGCGATAATGCCGCCCTGGGGCGGAGCCGATCCGAAACTTGGTAATAACCCGTTAATCATTGCTGTTCCACGAAAAGAGGGGCACCTCGTCCTCGATATGGCTATGTCGCAGTTTTCGTACGGCAAAATGCAGGAGTATGAACTCAGCGGCAATCCGTTGCCGGTAGATGGCGGTTACGACACAAGCGGCAACCTAAGCCGCGACCCGGTAGAAATCAAAAGCTCGAAGCGTTCGTTGCCAATCGGGTTCTGGAAAGGTTCTGGACTCTCTTTTATGCTGGACATTCTGCTAACCAGTTTAAGCGGTGGCCGGTCGACACCGGTAATCACTGCTGATGGGAAAGAGTATGGACTGTCGCAATTTTTCCTCTGTATACAACCAGCTTATCTCGACGAAACATTGATCGGGGAGATCGTCCGTTATACCCAGAGTAGCACACCGGTTGAGGAAGGTAACAAGGTGAGATACCCCGGTGAAAGCACCTTAAAAACCCGGGTTCACAATTTAGAAAACGGAATTCCCGTAAACGAAAGCATCTGGCAAACTGTTTTAAAAATGTGATAAGCTGAATTTAACATGCCGGCGGGGAAACAGTGGCATAGATTTGCAACTAACAGAACACATGACTACACGTAGAAAGTTTTTTTTTATCCTTATACTGGGGATGTTGTCGGCCATTGGACCTTTTTCAATTGACATGTATCTGCCGGGCTTTCCGGCAATCGCAGCCGATCTGAATACTACCGTTGCCCACGTTTCACTTTCGTTATCCAGCTTTTTTATTGGCATCTCTACCGGCCAGTTCATCTATGGACCATTACTCGACAGGTATGGAAGAAAACGCCCGCTTTATACAGGGCTCATCATCTACCTGCTTGCTTCCATCGGGTGCGCATTGGCCATGTCGGCGGATGCGCTGATTTGGTTTAGGCTGGTGCAGGCACTGGGCGGATGTGCAGGCATGGTTGCTGCCCGTGCGATGGTTCGCGATCTCTTTCCCGTTGAAGAAAACGCGAAGGTATTTTCAACGCTTATGCTTGTAATCGGTGTTTCACCAATTATCGCACCCACACTCGGCGGCTATATCTCTGCAACGTTAGGCTGGCACTACGTATTCGTGGTGCTGACGCTGATGGCGGCATTCATACTGCTTGCAGTGCATTTCTACCTGCCCGAGAGCCGCCCGCCGGATACCACGCTGTCGCTACGCCCAAGACCAATAATGCGCAGCTTTCTTACGGTTTTAAAAGAACCACAATTTTACACCTATGCACTAACCGGCGCTGTAGCAGCAGCTGGTTTATACGCCTATATCTCTGGCTCGCCCTATATATTTATGGAGTTATTTAAAGTGTCGGAACAACAATATGGCTGGATCTTCGCATTGGTGGCCATCGGGCTCATCGCAGCAAGCCAGTTGAACAGCTTGCTTCTTCGGAGGTTTAAAAGTGAGCAAATCATTCCTGTCGCGTTGTTCTTTCAAAGTGTCACGGGCATCACGCTTTTTATCGGTAGTATTTATGGCTGGCTCGGACTCTTTGGAACAGTAGGCCTGATCTTTTGCTTTCTTAGTTGCCAGGGCTTTACGTTCCCAAACTCTTCGGCTTTATCGCTTGCGCCGTTCTCGAAAAATGCAGGCAGTGCTTCCGCGTTAATGGGTGGTATTCAGATGGCGATAGGCGCATCTACATCCGCATTGGTAAGCCTTCTGAGCAATGGAACTGCCCTTCCGATGGCCGGCGTAATGGCCTCTTGTGCTATCATGAGCTTTACTATTTTGCTTATCGGGCGAAGGATCATTTATTCGAGGGCTACGGTGGAGAAAACACAGGAAGAAAGTGCAGAAATGCTGATCACCTCCTAACGTTTAAGTAGTACCAACCTGTGATTAGCTGCGGGGCGGAGAGCTGGATAATGCTAGTCTCTTTTTATTGTGAAACGATCAAATGCCTGATCGTCTACCCTCGTGCTTACTACCTGGCGTACTATAGCCCGGTCAGGCCCTTTCCAACACCATGCGATAAACTCCTGCAGAGCAGGCTCCTCACCACTGGCAATGATCTCTACCTCATCGTCACTGGTATTTCTCACCCAGCCAGTTAAACCTTTTTCAACCGCTACTTCTTTGGCTGTAGCCCTAAAAAATACACCCTGAACTTTCCCAATTACCAGGAGGCGATATGTAGACATAATGTTTTCGAATAACTTTTGTTTTTCGGCGGCCGGGGTTCAACAAACTTGTAGCTGGCGAGCGGAGGGTTACCGATTGACATAACAGCAACCTTATGGTCACTTAAAAGCCTCTGATGAATCACTCAAGTACAACAGCCCCTAACGGTGGCAGGTGAACCCTGAGCCTGTAACGCTCCTCAACCTTGTCGATCAACTCAGCATTAATGTCGGGATTAAAAACATCTCCACTACCCCAGTAAGATTTACTGTCACTGTTAAATACCTCCTTCCAACGTTTCTTTTTTGACACTACAATTTCAAAGTCAAATCTCGGAACAGTAGTCATGTTCAAAATAACCAGCACATCATCTCTCTGCTTCAAACCCTTTCGTTTATATACCATGATGCTTTCCTGCCGGTGGTTCAGATCCACCCACTCAAAGCCCTCGGGGCCGAACTGCTTTTCGTGCAACCCCGGGAGCTTACGGTATAGCAGGTTCAGGTCTCTTACACAATGTTGCAGCAACTTATGACTGTCGTGTTGTAGCAGGTCCCACTGCAACTCACTCCGGTAGTTCCATTCTGAGGTTTGCCCGAATTCATTGCCCATAAAAAGCAGCTTCGCCCCGGGATGGGTGAACATGTAGGTGTACATCAAGCGGAGGTTCGCAAACTTCTGCCAGGTATCACCCGGCATCTTATAAATCATCGGACTTTTCCCATGCACTACCTCATCATGACTCAACGGCAACATAAAGTTCTCGTCGTTGAAATACATCATGCTGAAAGTGAACTTATCCTGGTGAAACTGCCGGAAATAAGGATCCATTTTAAAGTAGTCAAGTGTGTCGTGCATCCAGCCCATCATCCACTTCATGCCAAAGCCCAGGCCATCTGAAAACGTTGGGCGGGTGATACCCGGCCAATCGGTCGACTCTTCGGCTATTGTTTGCACGTCTGGAAAGTCGCGGTATATGGTCTCATTCAGATCCTTAATAAAAGCAATGGCTTCGAGGTTTCCGTTGCCGCCATGTTCGTTTGGCTCCCACTCGCCCGCCTTCCTGCTGTAGTCAAGCCGTAACATTGATGAGACCGCGTCCACACGAATACCGTCAATATGGAAACGTTCGAACCAGAACCTTGCACTACTGATCAGGAATGATTTTACTTCTCCGCGTTTGTAATTGAAAATATAAGAGTTCCAATCAGGATGAAAGCCTTTACGCATGTCGGCGTACTCATAGGTATGGGTACCGTCGAACATAAACAGCCCGTGGGCATCATACGGAAAATGGGATGGCACCCAATCAAGGATAACTCCTATTCCGGCCTGGTGAAAAGCATCCACCATTTGGGCAAACTCCTGTGGCGATCCAAAACGACTTGTTGGTGCAAAAAACCCAGTTCCCTGGTAACCCCAACTCCCATCGAAAGGGTGTTCCATCACAGGCATAAACTCCACATGCGTAAACCCAAGTTCTTTTACATAAGGAACGAGCAGCTCAGTAATCTGCCCATATGAATTATATCGTTCTTCATCGTTTTTATCCGGCCTCATCCAGCTGGCGAGGTGAACCTCGTATACCGAATATGGTGCTGATAACGAATTGTGTTCGCCACGTCTTTTCATCCACTTTGCGTCTTTCCATTCATAATTGGTTGCCCATGTAATCGACGCCGTATGCGGCCGGTGCTCCCAATAATGCGCATATGGATCACCCTTGTCGAGCAGGGCTCCTCCAAAGCCGTGGATATGGTATTTGTAAGCTTCGCCCGAGTGCACGTGTGGAATAAAACCTTCCCATATACCCGAGTTATCAGACCGCACGTGCAACGGATGAGTTGTTTTATCCCAATGGTTGAAATGACCTATCACTGAAACGAAAGTGGCATTGGGTGCCCAAACGGCGAAGTAGGTACCTTTTGTATTTAAAACTTCCAGCTGTTTATTGCCAAGGAAGTTGTACATGCTGTAGTGAGTGCCATTCTGAAAATTTCTTACATCCTCGTCAGACATAAGTGAATAGTTCCATACGGGCTGCGTAGCGTTGACAAAATGAACCTCCTCGTATTTCCGGGGAGAAATCTTCGGAGCACTCTGTGTCCTTTTACTTCGGGACCCATCTTTCTTTTGCCTGTCTTTCAGTTTATGATCATCCTGATCCAAATTGATGTTCTCCGTACTTTTTCTGACAGCCATAACAGTTAGGTTTATGCGTAAAGATAGTAAATCAGGCGGGCAATTTTCTGCCGCTTCTGCTAATATACAGTTTGTCTTAATTCCGGAAAATCGCCTTCTTCGTCGCGGTGGTCACGGCTTCTTAGCGCGTAGAACCATTAAAATTCTCAACCTGCCTTTTAGCTACAGAATAGCTGGTGGTAAGTCAAGAGCGGGCGGTAGAAATTTCCCGCAATGATGATCTGTAATATTGCGCACCACGACAACTCAGACGCGGATAAGACCTTTGTTTTGGTTACCAGCATTTGAACTTTTGGGGATACATCGTTGCGACGCTCCGTTCAGCCGCAAACTTTCATGGCAACAGGTACAAACAACTTTTCAACTACTTTTTAAGTTCAAGCACCCACATACTTTTTGCCGGGATCATAGCAGGTTTGACCATATTGAATGTCGAGTTACTTACGATGTTTTGTGCACGACTAAACTTCCCTGCGCCTTGTTGAAACCTTCTCCAGTCAACTGTTTTTAAGGTGTCCGCCGTATTCATCACGCACATGATCGTTTGCTGCTGATCGTAGCGAAAGTAAACGTACAGGCCGTCTTCGGGTACATACTGCAGCATCTTTCCGGTTTTTAATGCAGAAGAGTTTTTCCTGAAGTTTGCAAGTGTTGCGGTGAGATCATGCATGCTGTTTTCCGCTTTGTTCCTGCCCTGTCGGGTAAATTTATTACGGCGGTCATCTCTCCATCCACCCTGAAAATCTGCACGCACCAGGCCGTCCGGATTGCTTACTCCTTTCATCAGAATTTCTGTTCCGTAGTATAGTTGCGGTATACCACGACAGGTAAATAACCAGCTTAAAGCCATCTTAAGCTTTGCAGTGTCTTCGTTAACCTGCGACAAAAAGCGGCTCACGTCATGGTTATCCAGAAAGATCACATGCTTCATAGGATCCTTATACAGGAAATCGTTGCTCAATGTCTGGTAAAGACGGTTCACGCCTTCAGTCCATCCAAAAGGCTGGTTTAACGCGGGAAGGATACCATAAAGATTTGTTTGAAAATCAGTAACACCCGGCAGATTACTTTTAAAAGGAACAGTAAGATTGTTCTGCGAAAAGTAAGCCTGGTTCGCGGTTCCATGTACCCATGTTTCACCAAACAAACTAATCGAAGGATATTCATCCATTAATGCCTTATTGCACCGGTTCATAAACGTCAGGTCATTATAGATGTAGGTATCTATTCGCCATCCATCTACCCCGAAGGTTTCAACGCACCATAGTGCATGTTGGATAAGGTAGTTGGCCGCAAAAGGGTTTCCCTGGTTGATGTCGGGCATCTCGCTGGTAAACCAGCCATTGCTCATACGTTCCAGGTCGGTTACAGCGGCATAAGGATCAAAAAGCGGCTGGTCTTTATAACTGGTTTGCGTATACTTCGGCCACTGGTGTAACCAGTCTTTCATGGGTGGATCAGTGACGGTAAAATGGTGTGCGCCTATGTGGTTGTATACCGCATCCTGCACCAGCTTCATCCCACGTTTATGTAAGGCTGTGCTGAGCTGCTGATAAGCGGCGGCACCGCCTAAACGAGGATCGATGTTATAGTGGTTCGTAAAAGCATAGCCGTGTTCAGTTCTGTTGGGCATATTATTTTCGAGAACCGGTGTCATCCATACGGCTGTTACCCCCAACTCCTGCAGATAGTCGAGGTGATTGATGACGCCCTGCAGGTCTCCGCCATGGCGATGATACATCGAGTCGCGGTTCAGCGTTTGATCTTTCATGCCAGGAACCCGGTCGTTCGACGTGTCGCCATTACTAAACCGGTCGGGCATTAACAGGTAGATGAAATCTGAAGACGTCACCCCCTGTGCAAACAACGTTCCCCTGCCGGTTCTCCTTGGCTTAAGTTCAAAAGTGATCTGCGGCTTTCCGGACGGTGCATCCGATCTAAAAACAATTTTACCGGGATTTGCGCGGCTGGTAATCAACAGGTCAATAAACAGGTAATTCGGGCTTTCAACCTTGTATGTTTTTTCGATGTGTACACCTGGATAATTAGCCGTAAGTTTTAAATCACCTACACCATTACCGTGTAACATCAGCTGTACTTTCGGGTTCTTCATTCCCACCCACCAGTTCGACGGGTAAACCTGGATGCCAACTTGTGCGGATGAACAGATGCACAGGAACAGGGCGCAAAAAAAAATTACCGTATTTTTCTTCATGGCGAAATTTTGAAAGCATTTGCCTGCTTAATTTCCATAGCACCTGAGTCATAAACAAACAGCACACTTATGGCTGCGAAAATCATGAAAAAACCCGCCAACACAATTGCATATATCGGCTCACCACCATAGAGGTGGTTAACTATCCAGCCACCAAGTAAGCCGTTTACAATCTGCGGAAGGGTAATAAAGAAATTGAATATTCCCATGTAAATCCCCAACTTTCCGGCAGGTATAGAACCGGAAAGTTGGGGATTTACATGGGAATATTCAATTTCTTTATTACCCTTCCGCAAATTGTAAACGGCTTAATTGGTGGCTGGATTGTTAACCACCTCTATGGTGGTGAGCCGATATATGCAATTGTGTTGGCGGGTTTTTTCATGATTTTCGCAGCCATAAGTGTGCTGTTTGTTTATGACTCAGGTGCAATGGAAATTAAGCAGGCAAAT
>JASLBT010000293.1 GCA_030146445.1 Segetibacter sp.
ATTCAGTACAAGCCCGCCCGGATGAACCGGTTCGGACGGGAGTGCGACGCCCGTCCGACTGCCCGTCCGACTGGCGGAGCTGGGCGGGCGCAGCGGGCGGGCAAGGATGTTCAATAGTAATCCTATGGTTGGGTCCAAAAGAAAGTTCTTAATTAAACGACGTTGAACTAGGAGTGGTGATTACCCGGATAACGCGTGCAGTGCCGATAAACCGACTGCTACGCACGCCGACTCGCGTAGCTGGTGAGGCAACAAGATCCCATGTAAACAATAGGCGGCCTTAAACCTGGTGGTCGAACGGATTAATTATGTTTCCAGCAATGCCTTTTCCTCCTGCCATTTACGACGGCCATAGCCCGGTATTACGTGCCGCTCGCTATGGTACGAGGAACGAACCAATGGCCCGCTCTCCACATAGTCGAAGCCGAGGTTATACCCGATTTCTTTTAATTCAGCGAACTCAGCCGGGTGTACAAAACGTTGAACCGGCAGGTGTTTCTTTGTTGGTTGAAGATATTGACCGAGGGTAAGCACATCAACACCGGCCGCCACGAGGTCCTCCATACTTTGCACCACTTCTTCTTTCTTTTCTCCAAGACCGAGCATGATGCCGGTCTTAGTACGCATTCCACCCTGTTTTAAAACTTTCAGCACCTCAAGGCTGCGGCGGTACTTTGCCTGGATTCTCACCTGCCTTGTAAGCCGCTCAACCGTTTCCATGTTATGGCTAACCACATCCGGGGCGGCGTCAATTATACGTTGGATGTTTTCGCCCTGTCCTTTGAAATCCGGTATCAATGTCTCAAGAGTAGTGTCAGGGTTTAATGCTTTTATCGCCTTGATGGTATTGAACCATATTATTGATCCGCCGTCCTTTATTTCGTCACGGTCAACGCTGGTCACCACAGCATGTTTAACACGCATGAGATTGATTGCCTCTGCTACCCGTTGCGGCTCATCCCAATCCAGAGGGTCTGGCCGCCCTGTTGCCACGGCGCAAAAACCACAGCTTCGGGTACAGGTATTACCAAGTATCATAAAAGTTGCCGTGCCTTCACCCCAGCATTCACCCATGTTAGGGCAGTTCCCACTTTCGCAGATGGTGTGTAATTTATGGGTATCAACAAGCCCGCGCACGTGCTTATAACTCTCGCCGATTGGAAGTTTGACCCTAAGCCAATCTGGTTTTTTTACTTTAGTGGTTGGTTCTTCAACCCGCGGAACTAGCGGAAGTTCTATCATGATGAGGATGAGATGTGGTGAACATTCTATTGTAATAACCGGCTTACCGCAGCCCTTAACTGTTAACGTTAGGTGCCGGCAAACAAGGTTTTACTACACAAAAATACGGGAGTTTCCGGTAGGAATTCCGGTAGAGATCAATCGTAAAGACACATTACCTACGCCTTCCGAATACAATAGCGGCGTAGGCGTTGATAAATAATTGCCTTTGTTTCTGGAGCAATAGAACGGGCATTTTCTGCGAATAGAATTCTGCATGTACACCTACTTCAACGGCGCTAACCATCTCGTTGTATCGACCATAGTCGAAGCGCATACCGGCTTTTGCGTAAAGGCCAGGTACAACTTTCAGTTCATTGAAGCCTTTTCCTAAACCGGATGCACCGTTAATTACACTTGGATTTAAGAAAACAGAGTCGTTATCGTTGTATTTTACGTCGGCCCGGTTTACGGTGCGGCTATCACAAATGTCGAGATAGTACGGTTTGAGAAGTCCTGCACTTAATCCACCACCGTATATAGCCGTTACCGCCACACCGTTCTTGTTGCCTTTGCCGCCAATCAGACGCTGTTGAGCGATACCGAGCTTGGCATAGTAAAAGTTGTTGATTTTACCAAAAATGAACGGATTACCAACGAGTAAACCAAATGCATCTCCCCTACTCAGCTTTTCTTCTTTGTCGTTTTTTCTTTCCCCGATTTCGAGGCTATAAAGGTTTGTTTTGGTAGGCGTTTTTAAGCGGCCAAGTTCATAAAAAGCACCATAGCCATCAGAAGTGAGTTTCAAGCCGAATACGCTTTGTTTATGAAAAATTATTGCGCCTTCTTCCTCTTGTTTTATCAGTTGGTTAACCTTCTCTTTGCGATCATTCTTCTTTTGCTGCCGGCTGCTTATGGCCTTTTCCTGCGAAAAACTTACAACGACTACCAGGCTGCAAAAGGTGACCAGAATTATCTTCTTCACTTTGTATACGTTTGTACGGTAAATTTATATAAAAAATACTTCAATGACTTCACAGATAATTTACGAAGGGAACCTGCGGACGGTTGCTACACATCTTCAAAGCGGCTCTAAAATTGAAACGGATGCGCCGACAGATAACCATGGTAAAGGAGAGCGTTTTTCACCCACCGACCTGGTGGCAACAGCGCTTGGTAATTGCATGATGACTGTGATGGGAATTAAAGCCAGGGATATGGATGTTGACTTAAGCGGGACTGCTATCGACATCACGAAAATTATGGCATCGGAGCCGCGCAGAATCAGTGGTATAAAGGCTTTCGTGCATTTTCCGGCCAGCGTAAAAGCTGATGAAAAGGCGAGGGCTATTCTTGAACGCACAGCCAAAACCTGCCCGGTTTTTCAAAGCCTGCACCCTGATCTTGAGCAGGACATTCAATTTGAGTGGGCCGGCGACAAGCAATAAAAGCAACAACCCAATTTCGGATAAAAATGATATCCACCAGTATCACCGGCACCTTGGAGCATTTCACAACGGAAACTTTTGCATATAATTAGGAAAGAAAGAGCGGTCAAAAGACGGTAAACTACAGCGTTGCACACTGAACAGTCATTTAAGATCACCGGCGCAAAAACGCGTGAACACAAACAGAAATAAGTTGCCTGGCAGGAACTAAAGTTTTTCCAGCAGGATGGTGCTTATCCCATTTGCGTTTTCAATATTGCATTTCCTACCGGGCACTCCAGGCATCGCTTATGATCACAGTAAACATTCTTGAGCTCAATAAGTGCCTGGCTCTCTAATGCATTTGCGTTTGAGACGCCGTGGTGCGACCACTTTTTTACAACCTCGTTTTGCTCAGCCGGCAATTCTGAAAGCCAGGCAATTGCTTTTTCTTTGTACACTTCTTCCTTTGTATGGCTCCCATATGCAAACAGCACCGGAATGATGCAATTGATAATAACGTTGTGTATCATCTGTTTGCCTATGGGCTTCTGCCGGTACTCGTGTTCATCATCAAGCTTGTAGTGGTAATGCCAGAAGTCGTTCGGAGTTACCTCAAGGAGTTCGCAGATTTGGGACAGTGACCCGGCCTCCTTTACCTGGGTGAAAAGGTGTGAAGACCGGTGAATGATCATCGCAAGCTGGGCAAGCCGGAGCGTTGGGAAGTTTGCCGGTCGCATTCTTAAAAAAAAGGGCTTTGTGGTCAATGGCTTCATCTGGTATTTATTCCGGAGAAAGCGATATTCACGTTGCAGAAGCTGTTGATAATCGCCTTCGAGCCCATCATTAAGCAAGCCGGCTTGTCCGAGGAGCAACGCTTCGAGCTGGTGAATTTGGTTTTTGTGCCTGCCAAGAACGTTGATCGGAATACTCCGGGCCACCGACTCAAAGATGTCGGTATTTACTTTCGAGCCAAAACTCCTGGCCAGCATCCACCAAAAAACTTCCTCCCAATGATTGTTTGCCGCCTTCAGATAGCTGATTACGTGTGTGGATTTGCGATGCAGGCGTTCAACAACGAGTCGTTCTTTCCAGGCAAGCCAGGCGAGTGGTGAGATAGCGGGCAAATGCGCCTGGCTGGCTACGAAACCTGGCGAAAACATCAGGCCCTCATACCTGGCCAGCAGCACCCGTGGAACCCTTGAACTTAGCCGCAAGGTGGGCAACACAGCGCCATGAGCGTCGTGTACTTCGGCATCATGCTCCCAGACTACGTGTAAAATGATATTGCCATAATTAGCGTCTCCGGTATGGCCGTGAGCATGCCAGTCCGACGACTTAATGTGCAATTCAATGTTACCGATCCATGTTGTATTGCCGATCAGCAGCTTTCCATTTAAAAAATCAGGACCCTGGTGGGTATTATATTTACCCTGGTCGATCACCTGCACCAGTTCGCCCTGTTCCGTTACCAGGTCTGAGGTATTGAAGTATTGGAACTGCCAGATGAATTGCAGCAAACGTTCTGTCATAACATGAAGCCCGTTGGATGAACTTCATGAAATATAATCAAGAAAACCACGATTTCAAAATACCCCGACGGCAGCAGGCTTTTTGTTTGTACGACCCCGTATGCAACAGATACTACCGGCCTAAAGTGATCGCTAAGTTTATTGACCGGTTGGGGTTTGAGCAGGGTGCTAGAGCACACCTAATTTTCCTAGTTCCTGAACCACACGGCTAACCGGTAATCCCATCACATTATAGAAGTCGCCATTGATCGATTTGATGCCAACAACGCCGATCCACTCCTGGATGGCATAGCCTCCGGCTTTGTCGAACGGCGAGAACTTCTCTACATAGTATTCGATCTGTTCGATCGTAAGTTCATTGAAGGTTACCTCTGTCTTTTCGGAAAAACAAACCTCACCGGTATGATTAGTGATTACGACTCCGGTGATTACCGAGTGGGTTTTCCCGGAAAGTGCTTTTAGCATCTCAATGGCCTCTTTACGGTTTTCCGGCTTGTTGATAACCTGCCCATCAAGTACCACTATGGTATCGGCGGCAAGGATGGTGTTGGTACGATGTTGCTGGTGAAATGCCGCGTCCAGGTATTCATCTACCTGGCGTGCTTTGTTCCTCGCTACATGTATAGGTACCTGCTCGATGGGCAGATCCTTTGGAAAGGATTCATCGATACTCCTGGAGACAACTTTGAACTGTACTTCTGCCCATTCAAGTAGCATTTTCCTTCGGGGCGACTGGGAGGCAAGAATGATATTTTCCATCTGAATTCTGGTTGATTGGGTTTCGGGTGATCTGAATTATTATCAGCATACCAGTGAACAAATAATTAAAACAATTGTGCCCCATATGCACCTTTCGTATGCCAGGAGCAGGATCAACCAACCTACAAGAACCAGGGGTGATCCCGATGGCACTAAGGGTTAAAGGTATATCCGGAAAAAAACCATCGATAAAATGCCAGTAAACATCACTATCTTGATCCAGGAGCTGAGCTGGTGATAATCAGCGCTGGACCGGGCAGTGAATAGTTTTCTGAAAACGAAAAGCAGCGGAATGATGACAAATAGAATACAATAAAGGGCGCTGAACCACCACCTGAACTGAAGCACATAAAACTGAACAATCATCAATGCTGCAATGAGCACGATCATCCATACGGCGACGAATACTTTTGATACGTTTATGCCCCAAACGATCGGCATGGTCCGGCAGCCATACCGCCGATCACCTTCAATATCTTCCATGTCTTTCACCACTTCCCTGACAAGACTGATGACGAATGCAAAACCGGCATACAAAAAGGTGATCCGGGTTATTTTTTCGGTGTAAGAACCAGTAACGGTTGTTTGAAGTAGATTACTGGTCTCGGCCCAGGCAATGACCAGTATCACCCAGGCAGTCAGCAGTGAGATGACGATGTTTCCTGAAAGCAGCTTTTTTTTCAGCGAGATCGAGTAAAGAAAAAGTAAGAGCACGCAGCCGAGATTGGTGATGGTGATAAACCTTGCGTTCGTAAGTAAATCCACCAGGAGCGATAGCAGTACTCCCAGGAAGCTGAACAGCAGGTGCCACAATATCACCGACCGGCGATTAATGATTTTGTCGACAACCAGCTTACCTGGCTTATTTACCCTGTCGATGTTAAGGTCGAAATAATCGTTAATGATATAACCTGCTGCCGCAATCAGCACCGATGCAGCTACCAGTGCGATAAAATAAACTCCGCCAATATTAGGTAATACCCCGGCGTGCTCAAAAACCGGATGAACAATACAATAAACAAACAGCAACTGCGTGATCGCAATAAAAACCAGATTCGGCCAGCGAATCAAGCGCAGGAAAGCGGAAAAAAGTTTCAAATGCGGTGTTTAAACGGGCAAGTTAGCAAATGGTTCAGGAGTGACTTTGAATATTATTGTGAACGGATCGTGGTGTCTTCTGCCCAATCACCACGAACTTTAAGCACCTTTTCAACGACGTCGCGACCGCAGCCAAAACCTCCGTTGATTGGAGAAATATATTTTGATATTGCTTTGATCTCTCCTACCGCATCAGCAGGGCAGCAAGGCAAACCTACCTGCTCCATTACTTCAACGTCGGGTATATCGTCACCCATAAAAAGAACCTCTTCGTAATGAAGTTGGTAATCCTGTAAAAACTTGTCCAGACAAGCCAGCTTGTTTTGAACAGACATAAAAACATGTTTAATCCCCAGCTTACGCAGCCGGTCTTCTACATCCGCTGAATTTCCACCTGAAATGATGGCAACATGGTAGTTCCTTTTTACCGCCAGCTGCAGCGCATAGCCATCTTTTATGTTCATCCTTCGAGCCATTATCCCTGCAGGCAAAATCAGCAATGTTCCGTCGGTGAGTACCCCGTCTATGTCGAATACAAGAGTTGTGATTGTTTTAAAGGTGGCAAGAACATTCATTGGATGAACAGTATAAATTAATGGTAAATATTATAGTTCAGCTTACGAAAAAGCGACTTCCGGTTGCTTTTTTCAGATGCAGGCCACATCAACTAAACACATCTCCATAGCGGCCGGCGCATTAAGGCTGTTTTGGCAAAAGTATTCTAAAACCATCCCGAACAGTGCTGCTTATGGTGATTAGCTGGATTTTGGAGAATTCGCCAGTTTATGATGACTGGTGATAATGCTTTCCGTCATTGATCCGTAAACAACCTTTAATGCGGGATAGCATGACAGAAGTTCAAGGTGTTTTTCAATGGTCGCATAGTCGCCGCGGGCAGCGGGACCAGTTTGTACCATTGTCGGGGAAACTTGTTTTAACCTGCCGGCTATTTCCGTGATCAAAGGCCCCAGCACCCTGAAGTCGAGCGATTCACCATTGCAATATTCCTCGGTCAGCGCATATAGGTGATTGGTAAAGTTCGACGCGACAACCGCTGCCAGATGTGTTTTCAGTCGCTCATCATCCGAAGCCAAACGTACACTTGCTGCCCACTTACCGGCGAAATCTGCAACAGCTCCTGTCGTATAATCATTACTGCCGTTAATCAACACCGGAATGGAGGGTATTTGTACCAGCTCTTTTCGCAAACTCTGCAACGGGTATATAACACCAAAATTTTCACTCGTTTGTTGAAGCACGTTCATTGGAACCGATCCGGCGGTATGCACAACAATCTTACCGGATAGTTGTAGTCCATTTGCCAGTTCAGCGATCTGGTTATCGCTTACAGCGATAATGTATAAGTCGGCATTGATGCTTATTTCAGCTATGCTTGCCGCTGTAGTACCCAATAGCTTAGCCAGCCTTGATGCCTCTGCGCTATTTCTTGAAACTACCTGGTGTAATTCATAGCCCGTTTTTCGTATCACCTTGCCCAGCACCGTAGCCACATTGCCCGACCCTATTATTACAACTTTCATTTAGTTTTGAATTGAATTGACCAGAATGAAATTAGCACAAAGAATTATAATCAGGTATTACGTAAGTAAGATTAGAACTCTCGCGCTCATATCACCCCGCAAAGCCGCTGAGGAGGCATTCAGAATATTCTGCACCCCGTACACTAAAAGAAAAGTACACAAGGCACCAGCCATTTTTGAAAAAGCAAACAAGTTGTCGTTTACCCTTGGCCAGTTTACCATTAATGGCTTTAGATGGCAGCCCCGCGAAAATGTCAATGGAAAAAAGATTTTGATCTGCCATGGTTTCGACAGCAGGAGTTACAAGTTTGACCGCTATATCGATCCTTTACTCAATGAAGGGTTCGACGTTCTGGCCTTTGATGCTCCTGCACATGGAACGAGTACCGGCAGTACTGTTAACGCCAACCAGTACCGCGACATGGTACTTGA
>JASLBT010000331.1 GCA_030146445.1 Segetibacter sp.
ATTACCAGATTCGTCATACATAGTATAGCTGTAATAAGTATTAGCAATGAATGGACAATTTATGTTTTGACTTTTGAGATTAACAATAAGTTACTCCTGTCTGTAATCCTATTAAACAGTATTTCATCGGCAATATTGCCAATTAGTGTACTTTACCACCTAGTTGTTTAATGGGTTGAATAAATTTGTTTCAATATTTGGTTCAGGTCAATACCATCACCCAGTACACCTGTAAAAAGGTCGCCTTCTACTTTCAGGCGTTCAATCATATTACCCATATGAAAGTTTTTTATCTCTAGCCCTGGCTTTACTTCAGTCCAATGTAGGGGTGCCGAGACCGTTGCGCCCTTTTTAGGTCTAACCGAATAAGGCGAACATATGGTCTGGATGGGCCGGTTTTGCAAATAGTCAATATAAATTTTATTCACCCGCTTGGCAGGACTTCGTTGCAAACTGGTGGTACGCGGTAATTGCTGATGCACCAGGTGGGCGACCAGTTCTGCAAACTGACGGGACTGCTCATAGCTATAACGTGCACGAAACGGAACATAAATATGCAACCCGGTAGAACCAGAGGTTTTACACCAGGAAGGTACGCCCATGCTGTCCAACACTTCTTTTACCACCAATGCCGCTTCTATTACTTTACTAAATGGAATCTTACCTGGATCTAGGTCAATTACACACCAGTCTGGATACTGGGGTGAGGTAACCCTGCTATGCCAGGGATGGATTTCAATACAACCCAAGTTAACCATGTACATCAGCGATGCTTCATCTTTACACACCAGGAAAAAAGTGGGTTCATCAGCGGAATCGGCTTTGCGTTTGAACGTATCAATCCATTGGGGTACTTTCCCCTGCATGTTCTTATGGTAAAAGCTATTACCGGTTATGCCGTTTGGAAAACGATTTAAAGATTGTGGCCGGTCCATCAGGTAAGGCATGATGTATGGCAACACTTGGTGGTAATAATTCAGCAAGTGGCCTTTAGTAATTTTTTCATTTGGCCAATAGAACTTCTGCAGGTTAGTTAGCTTTATTTGCTGCTGACTCAGTTGTAGCAGTTTTGTGTCTTCTTCCTCCCCAACCAGAGGTTTTTGAAGGTTGTTTTTGTTACCCGTTGTTTGTTTGCCTTTAGTGTTTGCTCCAAGCGTACTTTCATGCCGAACAACTGCTGATGAAACATTATAGTCTGCCTCTTCTTCATTAAAATCAACCAGTGTTTTATCATTACGTAAGCCCTGGAAGGAAGGGTGCCGCATGACACCATCTTTTGTACGCTCTGTATATTTTACTTCACATACGAAATGCGGTACTACCCATTGTGTTGCAGCGCCGGTTGAGGGAACTACTTCAAAAGGGCAGTCAGTTGTAAAATAAGAATTCATCTTTTTGAACAGAAGCTGTTGGATCCTGCCGGTAAAACCTGTTCCAACCTGCCCGATGTATTCCATCTTGCCATTGTGGGGCACACCCAAGATGAGGGAACTGAATAAGCGGCTGGTGTCTTTATTCTTAGTATAGCCGCAGATAACGGCTTCATGACGCTGCTCCAATTTTATTTTAAGCCAATCCTTCGACCGTGTTCCTACATCATAGGTACTGTGTTTTTGTTTACCGATGATACCTTCAAGTCCATTCTGCCGCGCCACTTCCAGAAAGTCAACACCAATTTCTTCCACATCTTCACTATAACGAACAATGCTGTTATTTGGTAAAATTTGTTTGAGGATCTTTCTTCTTTCCCATAGAGGTAATGTCATCAGGTTAATGCCCTCTACCCACAACAGGTCAAAAACATAATAAGCCAGTTTTCCTTTTTGGGTCATGTGCCACTGTTGCATGGCTCCAAAATCGGCTTTACCCTCTGAATTCAGCACCACCAGCTCTCCATCTAAAACCGCATCTACTTTCCAGTCACGTACTGCATCTGCCAGCGGGAAGTATTTATTAGTAAAAGGCAAGTTATTCCTGGAGCGTATTTCCGTCTTGCCCTGCACGTGATAGGTAAGGGCACGGTAGCCATCCCACTTGATCTCGAAAAGCCAGTCTACATCATTGAAGGCTTCACGGGCCGAAGTAGCCAGCATTGGTTTAAGATCTGTTGGTGCATCTGTATGGTGTAGGTGCTTATACTGCTGCTTCAGGAGTGCTATGCGTGATGCAAAATCCTTCTTTGTAGCATACATATCAATCACGAGTGATGAAGTGGCATCATTGCCTTCTCCAGCGCTGTTAGACCTTTCTTTTCGGTTGAAATTTGAAGTACCCATAAGTACTCATCCGTGCGAAAAAATATGCCGTGTGTAATGCTTAGATTGAATTGATATTTGTAATGGTTTGATTATGAGCCAAGCGGCTAAGATATGCACACGTATCCACAGCTCATTCACACCCAAAGTTGGGGAATGTGCATAAACCTGTTGATTCGCTCTTTATCAAAGTTATATGCGCAAGAGAAAAGTTAGATGTATTCAGGGTGGGGAATTGAGCGTGGAAGATAATCACTTTTGGGGTCGCAACAGCTATTTTGCAAACAAATATTTTTCGTCTTACATTTGGCTCAGTTGCCCACATTTTATCAACGTTTGCCTTCACAATAAACTTAAAAATGACATACATTCCCCAAGCGCCGAATAAAGGTGAAGTCTTGGTAGCACTTTTGTTTTTCATTCTTATAGTCAGTCAAAATTTGTTCAGTAAAAACAAACGTGTATGCGATCTATATGGTCTGGTGCAATTAGTTTCGGCCTGGTGAATATTCCGGTCAAATTGTTAAGCGCTGTTGAAACAGAAGAATTGAAGTTTGATCTCTTATCTAAAGACATGGCACCTATCCGCTATGCCCGCCTGGATAAAAATACGGGAAAGGAAGTAGCCTGGAAAGACATTGTGAAAGGGTATGAATACGAAGAAGGCAAATACGTTGTAATAGACGACAATGACTTTGAAAAAGCCAATCCCAAAAAGGCCAAGACCATTGATATTGTGCAGTTCGCCAAGGTCGAGGAAATCGATCCGCTGCTTTACGAAAAACCCTACTACTTGCAGCCATCTAAAGGTGGTGAAAAAGCGTTCAAGCTATTGCAGCAAGCCCTTGCTAAAAGTGGTAAAGTAGGCATTGCCGAATTCATGCTACGGAACCGGGAGCATATTTGTGCGCTACGTTCGTATAACAATAGGCTGGTGCTAAGCCAGCTTCGCTACCAACAGGAACTTCGTGACCTGCCGGAAGAAGTGGATAAAGGCATCAAGCTATCGGACAAAGAACTGCAGCTGGCGGTAAAGCTGGTAGAGCAATTGACAGAGAAGTTCGATGCGGATAAGTTCAAGGACAATTATGTAGACGAGATGAAAAAGATAATCAAAGCAAAAGCATCGGGCAAAAAAATACGGGTAGCAACAACCGAAAAAGCAGACTCGAATGTAAAGGACCTGATGGACGTTTTAAAAGCAAGCATTGGTAACAACAGAAAGCGGGCTTAAAACCATTTTATGGATGTTATAGAGTAAATATTTTAAACTTGAGATTAAATCGGAATAGCTTTTCAGTGTCAGCATGCGCTTGTTCAATCAAACTTTATTTTAAAAGTCAAGCCAGTTTCCTTTCTTCCGAGT
>JASLBT010000336.1 GCA_030146445.1 Segetibacter sp.
GCAAGGTTATAAATTCGTGGGTCCACGCCGGCAATATGAATACGAACAAGGTTGCAGCCCAGTTCTTTCATTGCATGCATGTGGCGCCGCACCTCATCGTAAGTGGCATTACCCGGCTGGTACAATATACCATCAAGGTAAACTTTTTTGTTGTTCAGGTAAACGCAACAGCCCCGTGCTTCAATCTTTCGCAGGCCAAACTGTGTCACAATTTCTGAACTATAACCATTTTCATCAATAAGCTCTGCCACCAGCTTATACATATTAGGGTGTGACGGTGACCACAATTTTGCATCCGGCACTTCTATAACCAACCGCTGTCTTTTTTGACCAGCTTCGAGGTTTAAGGGGAAATCGGAGCTGGCAACAGGCTCCCCGGCGCCATGCCGGCCTTCGAAAATCCGTAGTCTTATGATGTAATGCCCTGGATCGTGTATGCGGGTCGTAACCGTTAACCGCACCAGCTTATCTTCTACGATCGACACAACACCTACCCTTGAACGTAGCCTGTTTCGATCAACCTGCTCAAGCCATATACTACGGACCGCGCCGGTGTAAGTTCTGTACCAGATACCTCCACGTTTGTAAACATGCGATTCCTGTTTGCCACGTGGGATATCGGCATCCATCGTATCGGCAATGCGCACGGTTACCCTGTTTACAGGCTTGAGATTTGCCTCGGGTAGCTCGTACGAAAAAGATGTATACTCGCCAACGTGAACTTCCTCGCCCTCTATTGTTTTGAGCAATACACCATTCAGCCACACCATAGTTTCGTAGCCACATGCTCCAAATGTCAGCTGAACCATACCATGGGGTGAGCCATTACCATTTACCAGTTGAGGTAATGGAAAAGTACGTTCATACCAGGCGACCACTTTATCACTCCAGGCATTACCGGCAGACTGGCCCTTTGCTTCAGTAATGTGATCTTCTATTGACCCAGGCCAATTAGCGGTATGTTGATACTCGTATGACAAATGCCAGCTTTCCTGGATCCCTTTATCGTCGACATCAAGCGCAAAGTTCCATTCTCCATCAAGTAATATCGGCGCTGAAGATCTTAAAACAGCGCGTGGAAGCGGATTTATAAAAATGTCAGCTACATTCTCATCCTCTTTAATTTCCGAAGTGCTGTAATTAATTTGTTGTTCACTCATAAGGTATTCAAGTTATGTAATGTGAGCGGTTTTCACAGCTGAATTAATGCAGAACTGTTTGACCTTCACGGGCTGCAATAACGATTCCAACCCCTGGCAAGGCCGGTACTTTTACAAAAACTTTCTAAAGGACACTACGCATTTTGCCTTGAGCCAGGTACATTTTGTTGTTCAGCCACCGCTAACTTAGTTGAATATTTTAAATTCGTTTACATGACCAACGAGCAGAAGGGCTGGCAGAAAAAACTACACTCGGTTATCTATGAGTCGGATACTTTTGCCGGGAAGGCTTTTGATGTGAGCTTATTGGTGCTGATCGTTGCCAGTATTGTTGTTGTGATGCTCGATAGCATACCATCGATTCACAAGGCACATGGCGAGATGCTTTGGCTGATCGAATGGATCTTTACCATCATCTTTACGGTTGAGTATATACTGAGGCTGATTAGTATTTCGCGACCTATGGGGTATGCAGTAAGCTTTCTCGGAATCATCGACCTGCTTGCCATCATTCCATCATACCTTAGTATCTTATTTATCGGTGCGCAATCCCTGCTTGTACTACGTGCGCTGCGCTTGCTCCGGATCTTCCGGATCTTCAAGCTTAACCATTACCTCTCGGAAATGCAATTTTTGCGTCACGCTGTTAAGGGAAGCGCCCGCAAAATCAGCATATTCATGCTTATCGTATTGACCATCGTTATCATCCTGGGTTCTGTGATGTACCTGGTCGAAAAAGGGGAAAATGGATTCACCAGTATACCTGACAGTATTTACTGGGCAATTGTTACGATAACTACTGTCGGTTATGGAGACATATCGCCGGTCACCCCTCTTGGAAAATTTGTGGCAAGCATAATTATGTTGATGGGTTATGGCATTATTGCTGTGCCAACCGGGATCGTCACGACCGAAATGGCTCTTGCGGTGAGAAAAAGAGAGCAATCCAGCCAAACATGCCCCTCTTGTGGACGCGAGGGTCATGAGAATGATGCGCGTTTTTGCAAGTTCTGCGGGAATGAATTGTAGAGCGAGGCATACAATTGAATACGACGGCACAATTTGCATATGCAGACCCTATCTGATCTGAACGAAATTCCTGGTTCGCACCTTTGGATATGCCGGCAAAAAAGGCGTGATCTGGTAATAGAAATTCTCCTTCCGCGATTCCCCGACTCTGCCCTGGGTATAAATGCTATATCCGACGCACAACGTCGTTCAGAAAAGTATTGACTAGTAAGCTTCCGTCCGATCACGAAGCCCCTGGAAAAAGCGGTCTGCCTACTTCGCGGAACGGCCAGGGAACGGTGACCAGTATAATCACCAGTGCGACCAGGAACAACCAGAAAGAACGCCGGTGTTTTATTACATCGCTAACTTGCTTCCGGCCAACTCCCTTCCCGATGGTGACGAGTATGATGGCCAATAGCATTCCTGTTATATGCTCAACCGCCCAAAAGCGGTAGACGTCATCTTTCATCACCCCAGCCATCCCGAGATTTTGTATGTTTTGAAGTCCCCACGGTCCGACGATCCACTGGTAGAGCCCAACCAATAACATGATGTGAGCAGCTATCATCAGAAAAAGTGCCACCTTGCCGTCGCCTTTGCCATAGGTCCTTTTGCTGGTGAGCCCACGGACTGCATTTATAATTGCTAATACCAGCAGGATAATAACGACCCATCGACCAACATTGTGTAAATGCAAGAGACCACGATACATATGATAGCTTTTTGATAAAGGCCAAAAATAGGGAATTATTGCTCCTGCAGCCGATTTGCCCGGGATGGCTTCAACCGGGCGCTTTTCTTCCAGCCCGTCGGCGAAGAAAAATTGGTGTCGCGGGCTGCACGATTGTAACCGTTGTTTGAGAACAACAAGCCCCTTGGATATTCGTAGTTGCTGAAAAAATACTTTGTTTGCCAGCTGAGGTGAAGTGAAGGGCCAATTGGCCTTACCCGGGTAAGTGACTTGCAAAATCTTCGTTCGGTCGGTCGTGGTGACAAAAACTTCGGGGTTCGTTGGTAACAAGCCTTTCAGATCGTAATTGTTTATACTCAACAAGCTCCCGGCCGATGCTGGACGGCTCGCACGCCAAACAACATCTGCACGCCAGGACTGAACCAATCAGCTAAGTACACCGGCAAGCACCGCCGGTAACACGGGTAAGTGCATTCGGTTTAATTGTAAGATGATTGCCGTGGTCAGATAATCTTCATAAACCCGTCGACACCTTTTATTTTTGTCACATGAAAAGTGTTTGGTTTACCGTCCTTTTGTTGCTTTATATCTCAGCATGTACCAACCCACAGAGCGATAAAACAGCCGAACGGTTTACCGAAGAACAACGTATGTTACTTACCGGCTTACAGGAACAGGTAAAACGGTTCCCGGATAGTGCAGGGGCAAGAATGAGACTTATAAATTCCATGGATAGTCTTGGAATGTATAAGGAGGCGATTGCACAAACGGATAGCCTGATTATTCGGGACAGTCTAAACAATGGTCTGTGGTTCACCAGGGGACAGTTGCAGGAGAGTAACAAAGACACGCAGCAGGCAATAGAAAGCTACCGTAAAGCACTTACTATATACCCCTCAGTGGAGTCGCAGCTTAGCCTCGCAAACCTTTATGCAGAAAAAGGAGATCCTCGTGCACTTGCCATTTGCACAGCTGTGGCAAAGATGGGATTGGGCCGTGAAAGTGACGCTCATTCATCTTTTATTGCGGGAGTGTATTATGCCCGAACGGGTAATGCACGAAGGGCCGACAGCCTCTTCGACCAGTGCATCAACAACGATTATACGTATATGGAAGCCTACATGGAAAAAGGGTTCCTGCAGTATGAAGCAAAAAATTATCCGGCGGCTTTACAAGTGTTTCAACGCGCTATCACAGTGAATAACATGTATGCGGATGCCTATTACTGGCAGGCGAAAACATTCGAGGCAATGGGTAATAAGCAAGAGGCAATCCTAAACTACCAGCGCGCCCTGGGGCTGGACAGGACCCTTACCGAGGCCAGGGAAGCGCTAAAAAAGCTGGAATAACAAACAGTATCGTCCCGGAGCTCCGGCATCATCAAATGCACGAACTCAATGGTTAACATTGCTGATGCATTAGCATTTTCCTTTTTGAAAGCCGGCCGGAGGAATTGTATTTGGCATGATCGCCAGGTCCCACCAGGCCATTCGGACCGGCTCGCTTGTACTATTCTAATGCTATCCGGCAGGTAGGCGAATCGCAGTTAAATAGCCAACCGCTAAAAGCTGCGAAAGCGGAATGGGTTATGCCATTACATTTGCACCTGCGTTACAATCAATTCTCACACAAAAAAAGTTCAATGGCCCTGATCGCTCCTTCTTTGCTCGCAGCTAACTTCCTGCACCTGCAGGACGAATGCACCATGCTCAACAAGAGCCAGGCCGATTGGTTTCACCTGGATGTTATGGATGGCCGGTTTGTGCCGAATATCAGTTTCGGTCTCCCGGTTATTGAGCAGATCACCAGGACCACCGAAAAGGTTTGTGACGTGCACCTAATGATACTGGAACCGGAAAAGTATACTGAAGCATTCCACGAAGCGGGAGCAAATAATATTACAGTTCACCTGGAGGCCTGTACCCATCTTCACCGCAATATCGAACAGATAAAAAGCCTTGGGATGACGGCCGGTGTTGCCTTGAACCCTCACACCCATGTAGGCTTACTTTCCGACATACTACACGATATCGACCTGGTTTGCCTCATGAGTGTAAACCCGGGTTTTGGCGGCCAGAAATTTATTCCACACACCCTGGAAAAAATCAGGGTTTTGAGAAGGATGATTGATGAGAAAGGGCTGTCGGTAAAAATCGAAATTGATGGTGGCGTTACGTTAGAAAATGCCCACGACATTGTTGCTGCAGGAGCGGATGTACTCATTGCGGGCAGCACCGTATTTAAATCGAAGGACCCGATCGAAACCATTGCCCGGCTAAAAAGCGTCGGTTAGGACTTTTTGATGGAAGGCATTCTACTACCATTTAAAGTTCTCGAGGAACCGCAACACCGTAAACACAGTGATCAGGCATCGGAAAAAGAATGCTGCCTCATAGTTTTTTTCGACAGCCAAATGTCTTTAGTCGATCTGGAAATCCGTTGCCAATCCTACAGTTTCCCAGTTTTCAAGGTCTTTTTTTACCCAGTCCAGCTTACCTTTTGCACGCTCAATTGCCGACTTACCTAATAATAGCCTGAGAGGTGGATCAGGGCTCTCAATAACTTTCAAAACAGCTTGTGCTCCTTTGAGCGGGTCGCCAGGCTGGGACCCACTTATATTGCTGACCATATGGATCACCTTCCCGGAAGTTTCGTTATAAGCATCAATTTTGTGTCGCGTAAAGTGCATTGATCCACCCGCCCAGTTTGTTCTGAACGGCCCCGGCTCTACGATGGTCACTTTAATGCCAAGCGGTTTCACCTCAAGGTATAGTGCCTCGCTCATCCCTTCAAGCGCGTGTTTGCTTGCATTATAAAGTGCGAGTCCGGGGGATCCGGTTAACCCGGCTATGGATGAGAATTGAATGATATGTCCCTGTGCAGCTTCCCGCATAAAAGGAAGAGCAGCCTGGGTAACGGCCAGGGCTCCAAAAAAGTTTGTTTCCATCTGTGCCCGTGCCTCTTCCATTGATGTTTCCTCCACTGCACCCATCAATCCGTAACCTGCATTATTGACAACAACGTCCAGCCGCCCGAAACGATTTACCACCGCTGAGATCACTTCTTTTACGCTGTCGTGATGATTTACGTCAAGTACATACCCGAAAGTTTTACCTGGTAAGATCGAATCCACTTCGGCGGTTTGCGCTTGTTGTCTGACGGTCCCGATCACCGTGTTTCCTGCAGCAGCAGCTTCCCGGGCCAATTCGCGCCCAAAGCCTGAGGATACCCCTGTTATAAAAATGATTTTATCCATACTTTCCGGAATATGCATTAAAGAGTTCGACAAAGATCGTTGTACAGCTAAGGTTTCCCAAGGTTGAAAAGGGTACGAAAATAAACTAATGAAGTGAGTTAACGCACCTCAGAAGGTGGCGAAAATTTCACAACAAATTCACAGCCTGTGTATAACAAATAATAATTTTATTCGCCACCATTGTATTAAATTTGAATAGAACAAAAGCAAAGAAATCCGGGCTTTTTCACTGCGCTTTCTTTTAACGAAAACAAAATTATACCTACTTGACAGACACTATAATAAATCTGGAATCAGTAAACCCAATTGAATTTTTCGGAGTTAACAACGGTAAACTCGACCTACTCAAGAAAAAGTTCCCCCTATTAAAAATTTTAAGTCGTGGTACTCAAATAAAACTGAGCGGGGCTCCCGAACAGATAGACACGGCCAAAGAAAAGATCAAACTTATTATCCAGTACCTGGAAAGAAATGGCCACCTCAGTGAGAACTATTTCGAACAGATCCTGGGTGGCGACGACGCGGAAACAGTAGATCACTTTGTTGATCGCAACCCTAACGACATCCTGGTTTTCGGGCCAAACGGAAAAACTGTTCGTGCACGTACGGCTAACCAGAAAAAAATGGTTCAGGCAGCCGACCGTAATGATATTGTATTTGCAATCGGTCCCGCCGGAACGGGTAAGACCTACACCGCGGTCGCGCTTGCCGTAAGGGCGTTGAAAAATAAAGTGGTTAAAAAAATTATCCTAACCCGTCCGGCCGTTGAGGCTGGCGAAAACCTTGGATTTTTGCCCGGCGACCTTAAAGAGAAGATCGACCCATACCTGCGTCCGTTGTATGATGCACTGGATGATATGATCCCGGCCGACAAGCTCGGCTATTATATGAGTACACGCACCATAGAGATTGCACCGCTGGCTTATATGCGCGGCCGAACACTGGACAACGCTTTTATTATACTCGACGAGGCGCAAAATACAAACGACCTTCAGTTGAAGATGTTCTTAACCCGGATCGGTGCAAACGCGAAAGCCATAATTACAGGTGACCCAACCCAGGTTGACCTTCCAAAAAATCAAAGGAGCGGTCTCGACAAAGCTCGCCGAATACTGCAGAACATCGACGGGATAGCACAAATTGAACTGGATGAGGAAGACGTTGTACGGCATAGACTGGTAAAAGCCATTATCAAAGCTTACGAAAGAGAGAAAGAAAAAGAGCAGCCACACGAACCAAGGCATGCTCAATAAAAAGCTCATCTATGATATAAGAAGGTCGTCGTTTTGGCGGCCTTCTTTTTTTATCCGCAACCACCCTCTATTAAATTGGTTATCACCCCGACAGGTTGTTATTGCTACCTTCGTGCTACAATAAAATAAACGATGAAGCAGTTATTAATGGCAGTGATTTTCTCCGGATTATTTGCCTGCAACCAAAACAATAACGATTATCAAAAACCCGAAAATGCTCTCGATGCAGGCCGGTCGTTTATTGAACATTCTTTAAAGGGCCAGTTTACTACTGCCAGAAGGTATATGATCCAGGACTCAGACAATATCTACTGGCTGGAAAAAGTAAGTAAGGACTACAACAAACTTTCAGAGCAGGATAAAACAGGATTCAAAAATGCATCGATCAAAATAAACGAAGTAGCGGATGTTACAGACAGTGTAACCATCATCAATTACAGCAACTCTTATCGGAACGTAGCGCAGAATGTGAAAGTCGTCCGGGAGAACGACACCTGGCTTGTCGATTTTAAGTACACTTTCTCGGGAAATCTTTGAGCTTTCTTGAAGTGTATGCATCCATGGCCTTTTTTCCGTCGAGCGCTACTGCCGTACTTTTAACAGCATTCTCAGAATACCGTAGTATTGCATAATCATTCG
>JASLBT010000351.1 GCA_030146445.1 Segetibacter sp.
AGCACGAGAGGGCCTCGCAGAAATTACAACATCTGAGATTGCAGTATTGTTGCTGGAAGAGATAGGTGGAGGTGTTGTCCTGGGTTTACTTCTCGGATATATTGGGTTCAGCATGATGAAGCGAATTGATCATTACCAAACTGAAGTATTGATCACCCTTGCATTAGTAATGGGTGGAAGCACGATTGCCCCGATGTTTCATTTCAGTGGTGCATTGGCTATGGTAGTCGCCGGCTTATTCATTGGAAACAAGGGCACGGCAGAGGCGATGAGCCAAGAAACCAATGATTATGTACACAAATTCTGGGAGATGATTGATGAGATAATGAATGCAATTTTATTTGTATTGATAGGACTTGAGCTGTTGCTCATTCCCTTTGAGCTTTCGTTCCTATACGTGGGCCTGATTTGCATACTGATCATCTTGTTAGCCCGTTTTCTTTCCTTAACAATACCATCATCCATTTTCAGGTTTAGCTATGAGTTTCCAAAAAGCACCTATTTAATCATGACCTGGGGCGGACTCAGGGGTGGCATTTCTATTGCTTTAGCGCTTTCGCTATCAGAGGGAATGGAACGCAACCTGATTGTTTCGGTGACGTATATCGTTGTTCTCTTTTCCATTATTGTTCAGGGTTTAACATTGGACAAGCTGGTGGCAAGGCTGAGGAAAACTACCGGTCCTGTCGGAATTGATAAAGAGCCCGTGCAGCAAAACGCTCACTAATAGCAGAACATATTCATTCAGTACAATTGCATAGAATTAATTACCTGAAAGCAGTTGAGTCTTTTACAGCAAACTGCTACAGCAGATCCCTCAGTGCTGCATGCCCAAAACTTTTCAACTGAACTGGACAACCCGGACCGCCGGTCATTGCTAAAAGATGTATTGAAATTTGTTCTTTTTGCCAGCGTAAAGACAGCGGTCGATTCGCTGCAATGCAACTTATCGTATTTACCGAGGGCACATGCTGAAGATTCTTGCCGCAAACGTTGGAACCGGTTATTCCTATTTTCCGGAAGCAACTTTATCCCGGCAATTTGTTAGAGATTGGGCCACCCTAATGTCTTTTTCGTCAAGCGTTAGGACATAGATTGATTCGGTGTACCATTCGCTGCTATTAACCCGCTATTCGGCGTGTTTTCCGTTGTTCCATCCCATACCGCTTGACGTGAGTTAGGTACAGTTCCATTTGTGCCTTGCATCTGGCTTAAACTGTCAATCATGGCCGAGCTCAATTGCAACTTTTAAAAGTTGTCCATCATAACAGTTTATAAATATTAAATACATTACAATTTATTCACCTATAGTCTTAAACTGCGGAAAAGCGACCGCTCTGCTAATTCCGGCACTTAATTGTTACAAAAGCTACGCGGTATTAACTGCAATTGTAAGTAGCCAGCCATATGGATTACACATGCAAATGTTTTAAACCATCTTAATTGATATTGCTAAGGAATGGAGAATATAGGTGCTCTGATTGCGCATAGTAATCAACAGGTTTCGACAGGCATTTTAGGCCCGGGACTTGAATGTACCACCCTGGCACCCGTCTAATGTATGTGTTTTTCTCACCCAAAGAAAGACTTGTTGCGCAATGCAGAAGTATTGCCAAAATTGCGTATGTTGTATATCCAACTGATTGATCCCATCTGCAATTCATTGAAAACAGGTATGGATTAACTTCAAAAAAGCGTAAATTTTACACAAATAAACATGTTCAAAAATTGGTTGAAACTAAAGTCACTGCCCTAACGGTACAGGACATCAATCCTCAGTATTCTAAAAGTCATTCGCCGCCACCGGTCATACAATTCTTTTCTAAGTGAAAAACTGCCCGCAAAATCTCTAGAACTATTTCCGTATATTAGCCCCGTTAACGGTCTATCTTCGTTCCGTTATTCGTTCAATTCTCGTTGCCATATGGAATTATTCCGGTTCTCAATTGCAGTTAATTCAGTATCTGTTACAACCAACTCAGGCCAGGTGACTAAGAACACCGCCGATGCTGCATATACCAACACTATTAAATTAAGAGCTAACAAAATTCCAATCGGGTTACCTACTATATTCTCTTCAAAGGCACAGCCGGCAAGGGAGATATTGGCTGCTCATTACAGAAATCTAAATACCCTTCAGACATTCCGCGCCGGCGAGACTGAGAAAAAACAGCTGGCTAGTCATAACGCTTTAGCAGATCGAAAGGAAAAATTTAACCACCACGAAGCAACCGCCTCAATTAGTACCCGTCATACAAAGAATATTGAAGAACTTACAACAGATAGGGTTGACACAATAAGCGTAGTATGACCTGGGGTGTTGTTCCCATCGCTTAGAAAGGCTATCTGGTTATGTTACCCGGGTTGACCAAACTACAAGAAAACGCCGATTGAGCATCGCTCGTTGAAGCCCGTGAATTGCATTGGATGCAAATCATCCGGAAAAAAGCATGGCTGATTAGGAAAACACAGATGCAGAATAGATAATTATGTCTGGCAGAGGGGTACGAGCTGAAGAAAGCAAGAAAGGATTGGCAGAAAGCGTAGCTCGCAAAAAAACGAAGCAGCTAAAAATTAATGTTCCAAAGTTGTCGTTATTGTCAATAAAATACCCTTCTGTCGCGATTTATAAATACCAGTTTAAAAATGTCAAAATTGTCATATGAATACAAATCTAACGAGAGGCTTTCTCGTCTTATTCTTCATGCTTATGGGCAGCTTTGCCCTATTTGCACAGCAAAAAACAGTTACGGGGGTTGTAATCGACCAGGAGACTTCCCAACCTGTTCAGGGAGTTACTGTTGAAGTAAAGGGAAATGCCAATAGATCGGCAATTACAGATGATGGGGGCAAGTTTTCCATTTTGGTTCCGTCAAACGAGTCTGTGATCAAGTTTACCTCAGTTGGCTATGGCTATCAGGAGATAGTTGTAGGTAACAAAACGACGATCACAGTAAATTTGTTACGTGACAACAAGCAATTAGACGATGTTATAGTTGTCGGCTACGGCACACAAAAGCGTTCGCAAGTAACCGGAGCTATTGCCACGATTAAAGCTGCAGAAATACAAGATATTCCTGCACCCAACATTGCCGGTGCATTGCGGGGCAGGATCGCTGGTTTGGGTGTCAGTGCAAACTCTGGTCGTCCTGGTGCAAGTATTACTTTAAATGTGCGTAACGCAGCCATATCGGAAACAGCCGGACAAGTTGGTGCTACAAACGAGCCACTTTATGTAATTGATGGCATCACTGTAGGCAAAGTCGAATTTGACAACCTGGATCCATCTATGGTTGAAGATATTACCATATTAAAAGACGCATCTGCAGCCATCTATGGAGCGGCAGGAGCTAAAGGCGTTATATTAATTACAACAAAAAGGGGCAGAGTTGGTAAACCCAGGCTAAGTTACAACGGTTACGTGGGACAGTCTGATGCCACCAGAAAGCCTGAGATGATGACTGCACATGAGCATGCGCTTTTATTGAATGATGCCTATCGAATCAGCAGCGCTCCTCAAAACTTATTCTTCTCGCCGGCCGATCTTGATTATTTAAAAGGTCTGAATCACGAAAGCTGGTTTGATCAAATTTGGCAGCCTTCGCTTACACAACGCCACAACCTGAGTGTGTCGGGCGGTAGCGACAGAGTCACGTTTTTCGTAGGCGGAGCCTATCAAAATGAGAATGGCAACTACGCCGGTCAAAAACAGGATAAATATACTTTCAGGAGCGGGGTAAATGCAACGATCAGTAGATCTTTAAAAGCGGATATTAGTTTCAATGTGGATCACAGGATCCAGGCAAGTAACAATGGCCTTGATGAAAGAGACCAGGGTTTTCTCGAGGGAATTTTACAGATGCCAAGGTGGGTTCCCATGACCCAGGATGGTATGTTGGTGAGCTTCAATGGAGCAAGTACCCATCCGCTGGGCATAATCAACTCGGGATATTATAGAACGTCAAAATCGGGGGGGTACAGGATCAATGCGAGTTTAACTTATCAACCCGAAGCGCTTCAGGGCTTCACTGCACGATTGCAGGTGTCTCAAACCACCAACAACACTGAGGGCTCTACCTACCGTCCAAATTACAGGGTACATACCTTTAAGAGATTTGGCAACAATAACCAGTTATACTCCAACGTATTGGATACCAATGCGACCACGGGAAGAACCTATTTAGACGCGGTGGCACCTAGTAATGTGCTTCTGGAGCCTAGTTTGTCAAAATCGGGTAGTTATCAGGGGTTTTTGACTTTGCAATATGCAAGAACGTTCGGCCGTCACAGCATGAGTATTATTGCAGGTGGTGAGCAAACCATCTCCAATGGTCAAAACCTGGGTGTAAGATGGACTAACCAGCTCATACCGGGGATAGATGATTATTGGGCTTTCGATCAGTCGGTGTTAACCCTGGCGGGCAGAGGTATAAACCAGGCCAAAAAACGATCTTTCTTCAGCCGTGCCAGTTACAACTTCGACAACAAATATTTTATTGACGGCGTTACCCGGTTGGACGCTTCATCCAATTTTGCAAAAGGTAAAATATGGGGGCTATTTCCAAGTGTAGGATTGGGCTGGGTAGTGAGCCGGGAAAACTTCTTTAGAGACAACGTTAAATTCATTGACTATCTGAAGTTGAGGTTAAGTTATGGTTTAACCGGTGACGATAGAATTGGTGAAAGGCTATGGCAGGAGAGATTTATTGTAGACGTTAATGGTTATATGTACAACGAGTCTACCGCTGCGGGTTTAAATGTCACGCGAATTGCCAATCCCGACATTACCTGGGAAAAGAAAAAGACCGTAAACTTTGGTGTTGAAATGTCGTTGCTGAAGAATAGCTTGAACGTTGGCTTCGATGTGTTTCAGAACTATAGCTATGATGCATTTGACAAGGGAAATGATCAGAACTTTCCTATGTATGCAGGTTTTGCTGCTCCAATTGTTAACAACATGGAAAGGTATGCATGGGGTACTGAATTTTCAATCGGTTACAAAACCAGGTTGGCAAAGGATTTCGGCATCAATACAAGTATAAACTTTGGCTTCTCCAATTCGGTTGTCGACAAGATGTTCTACAACAAATACCAATTGTGGGAAAATACACCTCCAGACTGGTGGACCGCTTTCGGTACCGATCCAAGAAAGTACAATAGCAGCAATTATGGCCTGATTAATCTCGGTATGTTCAGAAACCAGGAGGAGGTTGACGCTTACCTCTTAGAAAATCCAAATTATGTAATCGACGGGAAAGTACCTCAACCAGGATGGCTGTATTTTGAAGATACAAACGGTGATGGTAAAATTACAGACAGAGACATGGTTCCTATGTTTAATACTACCAATCCATGGTTGAGTACAGGTATTCAGATAGGACTTGCTTACAAAGCGCTAAGCCTGAGCACCAACATTTCAGCAAGGTTCGGCGGCAAAGTCTTCTACGATTCAAAAGCTACAGAACGCCCCGAGCCAACGGTAAACGTTCCTGCATTTTGGCGTGACCGGTGGACACCTGAAAATCCGGATGGAAAATTTCCACGATTTGATGACGCATCTGTTGTCAGGGGTTGGGAGTCCACATTCTGGGCTGTGAATGGTACAACAATCAGGATCAACAATATGACCCTAAGCTATAGGATACCTGCAACCATTGCCAATAGGATAGGGCTTAGCGATGCCAGAATATTGGCTACCGGCAACAATCTTTGGGTACTTAAAAACCCACTAAAACACAAGGATCCATATTCATCATACATATTCGACTACCCAACATTAAGAACCATATCACTGGGTCTTAGTTTAGGCTTGTAATAAATTATAATAAACATTCAGTAATGAAAAAGAATATATTCAACCTGCACATTGCTTTGGCGCTTTGTGTTCTGACGGTTTTTTCCGGATGCAAAAAACAGGATAACTTTTTTGAAATAAGGGACAGGGCTGGTTTAGATGCTGCCATATGGGAAAGTGAGGGCGCCATTCAGTTCTTCTTAAACGAGGCGTACGATGTCATCATGCCCGATTTTCCATACCAATACACTGCAAACAATTACGCTTTCCACCTGGCTAGCGATGAGAATTATTATTCCGCCACTGATGGAAATGCGCGTAAGGCTCTAGGGTTACAAGGGGTTGTGCAGGCAAACGACATCAGAATGGTAGCCGCTAAATACCAGGGTTCCAACAAGGGAGATAACCGGTATTTTGATATAGCCAGATGTAATTTGGCTATCAAGAATATACCACAAAGTACTGTTCTGTCTGAAGAGTCAAAAAGAAGATTATTGGGCCAATTTTATGTCTTAAGGGCGATGACCTATTTTGACCTTACAAAGATTTATGGCGGTATGCCATTAGTGCTTGAACCGCAAAATCCTGATAACCTCCAATTGTCGGGCAGAGCTAAAGCAAGCGAAATGTTTGCGCAAATAGTTAAAGACCTTGACTCCGGCATAGTTAAGCTTGATGGGGTGGTTTGGAGTGACGCTACAGAGCGGGGCAAGATAAACCAGGCTGCAGCGGCTACACTAAAAGCAAAAGCTTTGTTGTACTGGGCAAGTCCGCAGTTTAATCCAATAAAAGATCCGGCAAGATGGCAGGAGGCAAATGTAGCTTCCAAAGAGGCGTACGATATATGTATTGCCTCCGGTCGTGCGTTAATGCCCAAATACGAAGATATCTTTCGTGTAGAAGGCACTGCTAATACTGAAGCGATAATGGTTAAATCTTATTCAAATAAGATCGCCAGACGTCATCATGGTGTAGAGGCTCGAATACGTCCGGCCTCTGAAAACGGTCAGCCTAGTGATGTATATTATCCAACTACACGTATGGTTGATGCATATACTATGAATGATGGTACCCCCATAACAGGCAACCCCAACTACGACCCTATGTTGTTTTGGAAAGATCGGGATCCCCGTTTCGAAGCTACAATTGCCTATAATGGGAGCAGGTGGAAGCTAAGTGGAAATGACAACAGACGCCAATGGACTTATGTGAATGCCATCGAAGAAAGTGGAAACAGGGGGTTGTATGTTAAGCGTTTTTCAAGTCCTGATCTGCCAGCTGCCTCAGTGAGAGTAGCAAATGATTTTGGTGGAAGCGGTATGGACTGGATTGAATTGCGTTTTGCAGAAGTGATGCTGATTTACGCCGAAACGGCTAACGAAGTCGGCGATCTCGGCCTTGCTAAAGAATTGGTGAGAACAATCAGAAAACGTGCTGGGATTATAGCAGGAACCCAGGATTACGGTTTAAGCCTGGCAACCGGTAAGGACGCCATGAGAGAACTTATATGGAATGAAAGAATGGTTGAGTTTGCATTTGAAGGTAAAAGACCTGATGACTTAAGAAGAACCAGAACTTTACATTTATTATCCGGCACCTTACAGGCAATGCAATTTCAAACGAACAGCGTTGCTTTGAAAAACCAGTTAGAAGCAATTGTCCCTTCTACAGGTTTACGATACAGGGAAACGCTTGATATTAACAATAAGGATACCTTAACTAAGTACTTTCAATATCCTTATTCAATAGTCATTCCTCAGGGAAATCAATCGTTCAATGTTCCTGAGCACTATTATTTCTTCGGACTGTCGAACCAGTTTATGCAATCAACACCATTGCTTGAACAAACAATCGGCTGGGATGGCGGCACTTTTAATCCTTTGTAGGCTTTTCAGTTACAAATGGTATAGTAGAATGTTATACAACTTAAAAAATTAATTGATGAAAAATATAATGTTTAAACGCTGGGGAATGGCAATTGTCGTGTTGCTCCTTCTGGCGGGTTGTAAAAAGGAGTCGGACAATATCTTCAACATGTTCGATGTAAAACTTACCCTGCACGACTCGCATCCGTTTAGTGTAGGCGAGTATAAAGAAGTTAATGATGGCGATAGTATATATATAGATTATACCATAGAATCGCCGTCAAAAGACATGTACCAGATCGCGGTTTTAAAAGTGGGAAGCACAACACCCATGATAAGGATACCCATCAACGACGACAGCCAACGCAGATCATATTCAGGTTTGATCAAATTGTTAGCCAACGAAAATGCAGGTCTAACATCGTACAGAATTTGGGCCGTAGATAAGGAGGGTGTTTACCTGGGTGACGGTTACAAAAAGATCACTATTAATGTACTGCCCAACTTTACACACCTTCCCAACAGGCAGATCTTTTATCCTGATAGTGTAAACCGTACCACTAGCAATTACTTCTCTCTTAAAAGCGGTACCAACTACAATTATGCCAGTGGACAGGCAAATTCAGCCAACATTGACCTGGGAGTATACCGAAAGCCGGTAGGGTCACCAGTTACCGGCTATACTACCCACATCTATTCATTAAATGCGACACCATTACCTTACATCGTTGATGATATATCAGCATGGACGAAACGGGCAACGCTGTTTTCTGCACCTGTAAACAATCATGCATCCACTTTTAATAATACGCTAACCACCGGTAGTAAAATTGAGATGGAGGCTAAAAAGAGATCAATTAATCTACTATCAGTTACTGCAGATATCCGTGTTGGAAACGTTGTTTATTTCCTCACCCCAGAGGGTAAATACGGGGCCTTGTTGTTCAATGCGATTACAACAAACTACGACGGCGCTCCTTTCGTTAACGTAAGCGTAAAGTACCAAAACTAAACAATGCTGAGTTAAGGTAAATTTGTATTTGCCTGAGCGGATTGCAACGGAATTGCGATGCACTCATTGAGACTATTGAAACACACTATTGCCGGAATAGTGCTGACCCGGAGGGGTACGCCCAGACAGTCAACAGGGCCTTAACAACACGAATACAAAGTGAGCTTGTCCAGGTCCGATGACTGCTGTATAGCTTTTGTTACATAGTACTCGTATACCAAGATAGCTAAATCGGGGTCTTCGGGTTCGGCTCCTTACCTGATAATTGGAACTCATTGGAAAATGGAATAACGGGATCAGACGCGCTGTTATAGCGTTTTGTGAAGACCAATGTAGTGGGGTTTACCGACAATCACACCGCGTTTTCTTAAACAAGCAACCTGATAATGCGGATCGAGGCGACCGGGAATGCTTATACAACAAGACCGGTTCAAATGAAGCTTTAGAGATTCATTTTACATTTCAAAATTACCTGAAGATTATACCTGCTTCTATTATTAGCCACCGGATTTTCTATGCATGGTTCTAC
>JASLBT010000360.1 GCA_030146445.1 Segetibacter sp.
AAGGGCGGTGTTTATTTCCCATGAACATTCGGATCATATTTTCGGGTTGCGGGTGCTGTCAAGAAAGTACCAGTTGCCTGTTTATATTACCTCAAACACGCTAAGCAACTGCAACCTGAAGCTGGAAGATCACCTGGTAAGAAGCTTTAGTGCGCACCAGCCGATCACTATCGGCGGCCTAAACATCAGTGCCTTTCCTAAGTTTCATGATGCCGGTGATCCTCATAGCTTCATCGTTGAACACGATGCGGTAACCGTCGGGATCTTTACTGATATCGGTAGTTGCTGCGAACAGGTCATCCGGTACTTCAAACAGTGCCATGCGGCCTTCCTCGAAGCCAACTATGATGAACAAATGCTCGCTTCAGGTAGTTATCCCTATTTTCTTAAACGGCGGATTACCGGCGGTAACGGACACCTGTCAAATCGGGAGGCTGTTGAACTATTTACAAGATACAGGCATCCTGGCCTCAGCCACCTCATTTTGGCCCACCTTTCAAAAAACAACAACTGCCCCAAGTTAGTACAACAACTTTTTCGCGATTGTGCGGGCCAAACTGAAGTGGTAGTTGCTCCACGTTACAGTGAAACACCCGTTTACACCATCTCCAACACCGGCATTGCGTCCATTCAAAAACAATCACCGGTCTTCCAGGTGAAACCACTTCAGCTTTCAATGTTTTAGCACCTTCCCGATACTGCTACGCTTCAGTTGTTGATATCCGTTCATCACTATGGTGAAATTTTCAGCCCGCTGTTGCAAAGATCAATACTGTTGATTCAATTATTGATGCTTCAGCAACTCCCGGCGAAGTTAAGTTCCTGTTTATGCCAGTGTGCTTTTGCCAGCACTGATGAATTTTAATGTTTTCGCGTGTGACCGGGGTTACAGGCGGTGTAGCCCCTCAAAACAAAAGAATAAAAGATGAAACAAAGGAAGCCGGTTATTAATGCAAGCCCGATCGTCAAACCGATTGCGTGCACGGGCTCAAAGAAATAAGCTGTATTATTTTGTAGATAATTTGCAAATCATAGCTTTAGCACTGAAAGCAGCAAACGTACTAACCCGACAACCAACCAACTTCATGACAACAATACACGGGCACCAACAAACCAGGTGGGGCCAATTTGGAACGCTGATCTCCGTTTTCTTTTTCTGGGGCTTTGTGGCGGCAAGTAACGACATACTCATCCCCGTGTTCAAAAAGGCATTCGACCTCTCGCAGGCCCAGAGTCAATTGGTGTCGGTGGCTTTTTACGTGGCTTATACAGTGGGTTCGATCATCTACATCGCGGTGTCTAGATCTATCGGAGGTGACCTTTTAAATAAAATTGGCTATAAAAACGGGATCGCACTTGGATTGGTTATTTCAGCGATCGGCACATTGCTTTTTTACCCTGCTGCAAATACATCTTCTTATGCCCTCATGATCAGTGGCCTCTTTATCGTAGGGCTGGGGTTTTCACTTCAACAAATCGCAGCTAATCCGCTTGCAGTGGTCATCGGTGATCCTAAAACCGGTTCACAGCGACTGAGCATGGCTGGTGGCATAAATAATTTCGGAACCACGATAGGTCCTTTGCTGGTGAGCTTCGCCATATTTGGCAGCGTTTCCGCAAATTCATCCGTGGCCAGCATTGAAAGCGTAAAAACGCCTTATTTAATATTGGGTGCTGCATTTATTCTTGTCGCGATTTTCTTTAAGTTCTCTTCTATCCCCAATAAGATAGACCTTGAAGATAAAGTCGTGGTCGACACAGATGGAATTGGCCTATCCCAGCGCAAGTCGGCTTTACAATACCCGCAGCTATGGATGGGCATGATTGCAATTTTCGTATATGTTGGAGTGGAAGTGTCCACCGCCAGTAACCTGCCGGAATACATGAGCCGAAATCTCGGCATCCCCACAGAACGAATTGCACCCTATATTTCTTTATACTGGGCAAGCCTGATGATCGGCCGCTGGACGGCGTCGGTAGGTGCATTCGGTTTGAAAAAAGAGACGGAAAAGATCGTCAGTTTTATCATCCCGTATGTTGCATTCGCCGTTTTTCTGATCGTAAACGCCATTGCGCAGAACGACATTAGCCAGTTCTACATTTATGGACTTGTAATTATTGCAATGATCGC
This sequence comes from Segetibacter sp., assembly GCA_030146445.1. Taxonomy (GTDB): domain Bacteria; phylum Bacteroidota; class Bacteroidia; order Chitinophagales; family Chitinophagaceae; genus Segetibacter. The sequence continues at coordinate 2,132 of JASLBT010000360.1, forward strand.
CGGTGATATGTTGAGCAGAAAGAACCCCGCACGTATGTTACTGATATTTTCAGCCATGGGCGCACTTGCACTTGTTATCGGCATGCTGACATCCGGTATGGTCAGCGTTTTTGCGTTTATCAGCGTTGGACTATTTTGTAGCACCTTATGGCCCTGTATCTTTACCCTTGCCGTTGCAGGACTGGGCAGGCACACCAACCAGGCCAGCAGCCTGCTGATCATGATGATCATGGGAGGCGGTTTCGTCAGCTGGTTACAGGGTGCAGTAGCTGCCGATGAGATCCTCGGAATCCAGTACAGTTATATCGTTGGCGTAATCTGCTTTTTATACCTCGCATTTTATGCGGTGCGGGCGAAAACGGTTCTGAAACACCAGGGCGTAGACTACGACGTAAAAACAGCCGGGGGTCATTAATTCACCCCCGGCCATGATAAGAATGAAAACGATTTGCTTACAGCTCCTGGTTTGCAATCCGGAAGCCAATAAATTAGTTTTTCAGCCATCATGAATCCAGGAGCAATGTGTCGTTATCTTCAAGCAGGCTCATATTTACGGCGTCGGAACCGGCTATTCCTTCGATTGATCCCCGAATATGGGCCGCATTGAGCAACACCTTTTCGAGCTGTTTTTCCCGGGACTTCCATAGTCTTTCCATTGCCTCCCGTTCTTTTTGGATGCTTAGGCGCATATGCATAAACCCCTCTCTGATGGCTTTCCACTGTTCAGCAAACTCGTTACTGGTGAGATAATCATACAACAGGTGCATTTTGTCGCCCTTGTTCTCCTGGTTTTTTGTAAGCTGAAATACCTTTAAGATGCTTGTGCGTAATACCATCGATAAACTCCTCACCTCATTGAATGAGCAAACATATACCCCCTCTTTTTCTCCAAATCGCTCCATGTCCCTTGGCATTGTTTGGGTTACGATAACGGCAATGTCGGCACCCTGCGAGCGCATGTCAGCCTTTAGTTTATCGATCCAGTCGTTCGAGAAACTGTTTGTCCGCTTGCTCTCATAAATGATTTTACCACATTCGCTGCCGTATGGATTGCAAACAATCTGCATACAATCAGCCCCGCGGACGCCTTTTCCAACCGGTACCACTTTATCGAACGGGAAGCCGGTACGTAGTATATCTTCAAGCAATAGTTCCTGTACTTCGCCCTGTAATTGCATACTGCCTTGTTCAGCTTTGCGCCGCATTTCTTCAGCCAGCTTCTTTTGGTCTTCCAGCTGCTTTTCTTTTTCGGCAAGCTTTAGCCGGAATTCCGATTCCTGTTGTTGTAACTTTTGGTTTTCTATTCCCCTGATCTCGCTCGAAAGTTTTTCACGCTCATCGTTGAGCCTTTTTTGAAGAATAAGCTCCAGCTCGGCTTCGCGGTTTTTTAATGATTGCTCTTTTTGTAGAAATTCGAGCTCTTTTTTCCTGGCTTCTTTCAACTTTTCTTCCCCCTCGGCGCAGCTGCTCTCCAGCATTCTCAATTTATTCTCATAATCAGACGCTATCGATCGGCGGATGCTTTCCTGTAATTGCGCTTCGAGTTTCTGCCTCTCCTTAGTCAGCCGAAGTTGTACCTCCTGCTCCTGCTGCTGTTGCTGCTGCGCAAGCAGTTCCTTTTGCTGCTGTATACTGGCTTTATCCTTGTCTACTTCTGCTTTTAGTTTCTGCCATTCGGCAGCCATTTTCTGGCGGGCGAGTGTTTCATAGTCCTTCATAAAGGCGCCTCCCGGTTCAAATTTGTGCTGGCACTGGGGACAACTCACTTTTAAAACTTCCATGCTAAAGATTTTGGCAAAAATAAGCGATCATATGAATAGAAAAATGATAATCCTTGACGAAGTTTGGTGCGGGGTATTGAGGTATTACGGTATTTAGGGTAGAGTACCGGCTGAGACAAGTTGATGGTTGATAAGTTGACTCGTTGGCGTTTGATGCTTAAGAAATTGGGTGTTGACGAGGTTGATTAGAGCGAACTAAAAAATGTACCAGTCAACATTTAGAAAGGACACTTGCCGGGTTTCGCAATGTAGCCCGGGATCGTAGCAGACTTTGCTTCGGAAGTTGTAATTCGCGATTCGCTGATCAATGTCCTTTGGTTAAGTTCTTTTTGCCATAAAGCTGCGCAGCAAAACTGCAGTATAAGAGTGCGACGCCCGTCCGACTGGCGGAGCTGGGCGGGCGCAGCGGGCGGGCAATGATGCTCCAATCGAATTGCAACTGCTGGGTCCAAAAAAAACTCTTCAACTATTTACTTCGCCCCCGCTAATCAGTAATCGGCGGATTGCTCTCTCGCTTTGGTAAGAAAGAAAAAGGGAATGGTATGTGCCTTGGTTTCCGCAATTTTAATTCGCTATTCGCTAATCCGTAATCCGCCAATCTGTTTTAGTACCCTGCTACCGAATCGTCACCGCGACGATCGCCCACAGCTATCAATTTCCCTTTGTCGTACAAAATCAGTTCAACCCTGCCGATTGTTGATGCATAACCCGCCACACCATACGTTTTTACTGAATAGCCCATTTGCTGTAGCTGCTTCCGCACCTCCTGGCTAAAGCCTTCCTCCACCTGCAACTCATCCGGCAACCACTGGTGGTGAAATTTGGGCTTGTTCACCGCATCGCCGGGCGACATCTTAAAGTCAACCAGGTTGATGATAGTCTGAAAGACCGAGGTTGGAATTGTGGTGCCGCCAGGTGTGCCTACTACCAGATAGGGAGTATTGTTCCTGAGAAGAAGGGTAGGGGACATAGAGCTCAGCATCCGCTTACGGGGGACGATCGCATTTGCTTCGCCGCCGACGGCTCCATACATGTTCGGAACCCCCGGTTTCAAACTAAAGTCGTCCATCTCATTATTCAACAGGAAACCTGCTCCGCCAACAACCGTTTTGCTTCCAAACGTTCCGTTCAGGGTAGTGGTTATTGAAACCATATTACCCCATTTATCCATAATGCTGATGTGGGTGGTTTCAAGGCTTTCTACCTTTCCTGCTCCGATGGCGGTGCTACTGCCCGCTTTCGTGCTATCATAATCAAGCATTCTTTGTTGCAGGTATCTATCGCTTGTTATGGTACTAACCGGAACCTTCCAAAAATCGGGGTCACCAAGGTGTTGCGCCCTGTCGGCATACGCCCGTCTTTCTACTTCCGTCATCAGTTGAACGCTTTTTACCGTTTGGAAACCGTACCTGGCAAGCGGTCGTTTTTCAACCATCTTAAGCATTTGCATCAAGAGTACACCGCCGCTACTCGGCGGGGGCATCGTAATTACTTCATAACCTTTGTAGTTGAAAACAAGTGCGGGTCGTTCTTTGGCGCGATATGATTTCAGGTCGTTAAGGGTAATCACGCCATTCCCACGTTTCATTTCGGCTACGATCAGGCGCGCAGTCTCTCCTTCATAAAATCCGGCACTTCCCTTATCACTGATGCGCCTCAACGTTTTTGCCAGGTCTTTCTGAAACAGAGTGTCTCCGGCTTTCCATTTTTTTTGAACAAATACCGGAGCCACCGTATTGTACTTCTTAAAGCCTTCCGCCCTGTCATTCAACTTATCCGCTTCACCATGGGTAAGGCAGAACCCGTTTTCTGCAAGGGCAATGGCCGGGGCAATCAGTGTCTTAAAGGAAAGTTTCGCCCATTTCATGCTGGCAAAAAGTCCCGCAACCGTTCCCGGAACCCCTGAAGCAAGGTGCCCGTTTTGTGACAGGTTGGTCTGGGCCGTACCACTTGCATCGAGGTACATATCCCTGCCTGAGTTTTCCGGAGCCGTTTCGCGGTAGTCCAGGGCGAGAGGCCTGGCGCCTTTCAATTTAGCCACCATAAATCCGCCTCCGCCGATATTGCCGGCACCCGGGTACACCACCGCCAGGGCCAGCTGGGTTGCAATCCCCGCATCCACAGCATTTCCACCCATTTTCAGCACCTGGGCACCCACCCGGCTGGCAATAGGGTGAGCCGACACAACTGCACCCCTGGTATACATCTGTTCCTTGACGATATCCGGCCGATACGGGTCCACCGGCTTTCCCCGCCCGACGAAGGATTGCGCGACGCAAAACAATGGCAGGAAAAAGATGACAAGACTCAAGCCATGGTATTTGTGCTTCATGATGGCAAATTATGTTTTTCTGGTGAATCCACAGGAGTGTGCCGGGATGAAGTTACCGGTTACTTTCGGCGCCCCATTGGTTGTCGTTGGTAACGCCTTCCGATCAGTCATCTACCGCCTTAAACGCTGATTCATTAAAATACTCCGACACGAAAACAGCGTTTCTTGAATTTAAGTTGGCTTAGGTAATATTGCAGCAGGAACTTTGGGCAGCTTGTATAGTCTCGCCCGATACTTTCCATTTATTCATTTAATCAACATCATGAGAAAATTTGCCTTAACCATCCGTTTCACCGGCTTATTTGCGCTGACTTTTTTGTGTGCGATGGGTGCATTTGCCCAGGCTGTTATCAGGGGAACGGTGAAAGACTCAACGCAGCCGCTTGAGGGTGCAACAGTTATTTTGAAAGGTAGTGAAGTCGGAACCCGTACGGGCAGCACCGGCAGCTTCGAGTTAAAAGTTCGCCCGGGCACCTATACCGTTGTTGTTAGTTATGTAGGTTACTTGTCGCAGCAAAGAGCGGTAACGCTATCAGCAGCGCAAACTGTTGATCTCGACATTACACTGCAAAAAGAACAGATCTTGCAGCAGGTAACCGTGTTAGGCTCCAGGTCTTCTACCATCCGGACCAATACCCAGACCACGGCCCCGGTGGATGTATTCACCAGCAGGGAGCTCATACTAACCGGCCAGGTTGAACCGACCCAGATGGTCAATTTTGTGGCGCCGTCTTTTAATTCTTCCCGCCAAACCATTTCCGACGGAACAGATCACATTGACCCTGCCACTTTGCGCGGTTTAGGTCCCGACCAGGTGCTGGTCCTGGTCAACGGCCGTCGGCGGCATAATACTGCCTTGTTAAACGTAAACGGTACAATTGGCAGGGGATCTGTCGGCACAGACCTGAACAGTATTCCCGCTTCCGCCATAGAAAAGATCGAAGTTCTGCGCGATGGTGCATCTTCCCAGTATGGCTCAGACGCGATAGCGGGGGTTATCAATCTTGTATTGAAGAAAGATTATGATAAAACAAATGTAAACCTGCACGCCGGTCAGCAATACGCAGGTGATGGGCGGGTGCTAGGCGTTTCCCTCAACCACGGATGGCGTTTGGGTAAAAAAGGCTTCTTCGACGTTTTTGCCGATGTACGTTCCAGGGAAGCAACCAATCGTTCCGGTGATTTTACCGGGACCGTTTATTACAATGTTCCCGGGGGTGCATCGTCATCTGTCCGGGACAGTATCGTTCGGCTCGACAACGAACTGATCAACCAGCGAGGGTTCAGCCGGAAAAATAATCTTGCGGTTGGTAACTCTGCGGTTGATAACTACGGTTTTATGATCAATGCGGGCGCACCGCTTTCTGAAAGGGTAAATTTCACCCTGAATGCCGGTACGAATTACCGCCAGGGCAGTGCTGCCGGATTTTACCGCTATCCGAAGCAAACCGCCCAGGTGATCGCGGAAATATATCCTGACGGCTTTTTACCACAAATAAACTCTGAGATCAGGGACAACAGCGTATCTGCTGCTGTGGACGGTGAAACCCGGCATGGCTGGAAGTGGGACCTGAGCAATACCTTCGGCAGCAACTCTTTCCGGTTCCTCGTCGACAACACCAACAATGCCTCACAATTTGCACTGGGCGCTGACGCTCAAACCAGCTTTTATGCCGGTAAATTGTATTTCGCGCAAAATACGGCTAACCTTAACCTTGCGAAGGACTTTGGAACAAAGCTCGGTCTTAAATCGTTTAACGTTGGATTGGGTGGCGAATTCAGGATAGATAATTACCAGATAAAGGAGGGCGAACCGGCTAGTTATACGAATTATGACCCGGGAAGCGGTAGTGCAGGGGGTGCGCAGGTCTTTCCGGGTTTTCAACCGGTGAACACCGTTAATGAAAACCGTTATGTTTCCGCCGGTTACGTGGATATCGAAACGGACCTGACCAACAAATTTCTCGTAAACGTTGCGGGTAGATATGAGGACTACAGCGATTTCGGCGGCAATTTTGCGGGAAAGGTTTCTGCGAGATACACTGTTTCGAATGCGTTTACTCTTCGCGGAACAGTAAGTAATGGCTTCCGAGCACCTAGTATGCACCAGCGCTATTTTAGCACCGTAAGCACGGTATTCATCAGCAATGGCTCAACCCTGGTGCCTGTGCAGCAGGGTACTTTCCGCAACAATAGCCCGGTTGCAGAGGCGTTTGGTATACCGTCATTAAAAGCTGAAAGATCGAACAACTATAGCATCGGCATTACTTCAAAGCCGGCGCGGGGCGTTAGTATTACGGTTGATGCCTACCAGATCGAGATTAAAGACCGGATCGTTTATTCAGGAAGCTTTACGAGAAGCAATCCGACGGTTGCCAACTTGCTGGCCAACTTCCCTGATATCACTGCCGCCGTGTTTTTCTCAAATGCAATAAATACCCGCACACGTGGGCTGGATATTGTGGCAAACAGCAGCAATAAAATGGGTACGGGCACATTAGACATCACACTTGCCGGAAACTTCAACCGAACAAGGGTTGTAGGCGATGTAATCACTTCGGCAAAACTCCCGGCCGACTCACTCAATACAAATACCTTGTTTAGCCGCGATCAACGGTCGGTCATCGAAGATGGTCAGCCGAGGAACAAAGTAATGCTAAACTTAAATTATCGCATCGGCAAGATCGCCTTCATGCTCCGCAACACGAGATTTGGAGAGGTCGCTACAAAAGACAGGGTGAATCCGCTCCTTGACGAGTCGTTTGGAGCGAAAATCGTCACCGATGCAAGTATCAGCTTCAGACCTGTAAGTTGGGTGAACGTCACCATAGGAGCAAATAACATTGCCGATGTATACCCTGATGAGCTGACGAAAGTGGGCAATCAAAATGAAGGACGTTTTCGTTACAGCCGCGCAGCCACACAGTTCGGCTTCAATGGCGGGTACTATTATACAAACCTGAATTTCGACCTTGCCGGCCTTAGGCTTAAGAAGAATCCCAGGGCTGTGCCGCAGGCACCTATGATGAGCAGTCCGGCTCCTGTTGTAAAACCGGTTGACACCGACAATGATGGTACACCCGACAGGATTGATGCATGCCCTTCAGTTGCCGGAACGGCTTCCACTTATGGCTGTCCAGACCGCGACAAGGACGGCATAGCCGACAAAGACGATAAGTGCCCGGATCTGGCAGGAATTCGATCTTTTGGCGGATGCCCCGATACAGATTATGATGGAATTGAAGATGCAAAAGACAAATGCCCTGCCCAATTCGGTTCTGCCAAATACAATGGTTGTCCTATACCCGATACCGACAGCGATGGTTTGAACGACGAATACGATAAGTGTCCAAATGTTCCCGGCAACATTGCGAACAATGGTTGCCCTCTCGAAGCGGTTCCCGGCAAGCAACCGAAGAAACAAGGGCAGTAGTTTTCTTAACAGCGTAATAAAAGGCAGTCATGAGTGGCTGCTTTTGTTTTTAGGGGCTGTATGGTCGTATTCGCATAGGCACGTTTTTTCAATTTCTGGTTGTGTAAGAACGGCATACTTGATTTTCTTTGCTTGCGCGTCTGTCTGGGTTTGCTCTCTCTAACTGTGCTAGCCTTATTCCCGATAAAACAGTAAATCTTTTTTACCTTATGTGTCTTCTTTCGTTTTTCAGAACACTAAAGTTCTTTCTGTTTCCAGTGCTCATGAGTATTTTGTGCATGCCGGCAATTTATTCCCAATCTATTCAAACGCCCGCGCAATTTCTCGGTTACCCCATTGGCAGCAAGTTTACTCCGCACTACAAAATCGTAAATTATTTCAAATCGATTGCTCAGGCGAAACCAGATTTAGTTAAGCTGGAAAAGTATGGTGAAACCTATGAAGGAAGGGAACTGCTTCTAACTTACCTCTCGTCTCCTGAGAACATGCGGAACCTCGAGGCCATCCGGAAGAATAATATTGAAGTAGCTGGTGTGAATCCTGGTCCCGAAAAACCCGGCACACCCGCAGTGGTTTGGTTAAGCTATAATGTTCACGGCAATGAAGCATCGTCCTCAGAAGCTGCCATGCAAACCTTGTTCGCCCTCGTTGATCCCGCTAACACGCAAACCAAAGAGTGGCTCAGGAATACTATAATCATCATCGATCCGTGCCTCAATCCCGACGGCCGCGACCGTTATGTAAACTGGTACAATTCAGTAGTGGGCAAGTCGGCAGATGTGCATTCGCAATCGAGGGAACACAGCGAACCCTGGCCGGGTGGACGAACGAACCACTACAATTTTGACCTTAATCGTGACTGGGCCTGGCAGACCCAGGTTGAGTCGCAGCAGCGGCTGCTGAAGTACAATCAATGGCTACCGCAGGTGCACGTCGATTTTCATGAGCAGAGCTTTAACCAGCCCTACTACTTTGCCCCCGCTGCAGAACCTTTTCACGAGGTTATTACCCCGTGGCAGCGCGAATTTCAAACCTCAATCGGGCGAAATAACGCAAAGTATTTCGATGCCAATGGCTGGTTATACTTTACGCGCGAACGCTTTGACCTGTTTTACCCTTCTTATGGCGACACATACCCGACGTATAACGGTTCAATCGGGATGACGTTTGAGCAGGGCGGAGGTGGACGGGCCGGCCTGGGGGTAATCACACAAAACGGCGATACACTTACTCTACTCGACAGGTTAACACACCATTATACCACCGGTTTGTCCACCATCGAACTGGCGTCGCAGAATTCTGCGAAGCTCGTTAGCGAGTTTCGCAAGTTTTTCGATGACAGCCGCGCGGGAAAAGGCAATCCAAACAAAACCTATGTGATTACTACCGATAACCGCGATAAACTGGCGGGGGTAGAAGACGTATTGCAGAAGAATGGCATCTCTTATGGCTTGTTGATGTCGCCATCGTTCAAAGGATTGAACTATCGCACCGGAAAGGAAGAACGTGCAGAGGTAAAGCGTTATCATCTCGCAATAACAACTTCGCAACCCAGATCGGTAATGGCAAAAGTTCTGCTTGAGCAATCGAGTGCGCTCGTGGATTCACTTACTTATGATATTACCGCGTGGTCGCTACCCTTTGCTCACGACGTAGATGCATATGCCGTGAAGGATAATCTACCCGTGCGGAAAGTTGACTCGGTTGTAGCTCAAAAACCAGTGAGCAGTTCAGCCTATGGCTACCTGGTAAATTACCAATCCTTCCAGGGCGCAAAATTTCTTTCGGGCTTGCTGCGTCATAATGTGAAAGTCCGGTTTTCAGAAAAGCCTTTTACTTACCGGGGAAAAGCGTATGAGCGCGGAACCTTGATCATTTTGAATAAAGGCAACGTTCCCAACGTGCAGGCGCTTCTGAATAAATTGGTTGAAAGCTCTTTCGTTCAGATCGAGCCTATTGAAAGTGGTTTTATGGATAAAGGACCAGATGTGGGTTCGTCAGATGTACGTTTTATCCGCGCTCCAAAGGTAGCCATGCTGACCGGCGAACAGGTGTCTTCTTTATCCGCCGGCGAAATTTGGCATCTATTTGAACAAAGCCTGGAGTACCCGCTGACGTTGATCAATGCAGGAGAATTGAACCGTGTCCCGCTGAAAGATTTCACTGTACTGATTGTTCCTGACGGAACCTATCGGACACTTACGGATAAGGCGACAACCGATAAATTAAAGGAGTTTGTGAGAACGGGAGGGAAGATCATCGCGCTTGGACAAGCTGTGAAACAGTTGGCTGCTGGTGACTGGGAAATTCAGGCTCGGGAAGATAAAGAAGAGGAAAAGTCGGATTATGCGCTTTTAAAGCCATATGAAAACAGGGAACGCGACCTGGCGACCACGAGTATACCTGGAGCCATTTACCGGGTGCAATTAGACAACACCCACCCGCTTGCTTTCGGTTACCCGGAAAGGTACTACACGCTAAAACAAAATTCAGCTGCTTACGAGTTTTTGAAACAGGGTTGGAATGTAGGATACTTAAGAAAGGACAACTATATTTCTGGCTTTGCAGGTAGCAAAGTAAAAAACAAACTGAAAGACGTGCTCGTTTTTGGTGTTGAGGTGCTGGGCATGGGTTCGGTAGTTTACCTGGCGGATGATCCGTTATTCAGGCTTTTTTGGGAGAACGGTAAGTTGCTGTTTTGCAATGCAGTTTTTCTGGTTGGACAATAAAAACCAACACCTATGGATAAACGCAAAAGCCGTCTACCCTTGCAGACGGCCTTGCTTTATTTTTGTTCAAACTGCTCACCCTGCTTGCCGCGCCATTACTTTGGCTGCCTGGCTTTTGTTTGCAAATTGCCAAACCCACATAATGGTAAACTAAGGAATGAAGTCTGTGAACGGCAATATTTCCTCAGCGAAGTTAAACACTGCGCCAAATGCTCCCCTGGCGCCGCCAAACGTCTTGTAGAACATGAACGCTGAGATTGGTGCCCAAACTACATCAGCAAATTCCCCCAGTACCGGTAAAGCAAAGGTTGCATACCCCATGAGGTCCATAATGATGCAGAAAACCAGTGATGGTTGTTGTTTGTCCATTTTGCATATTTGTGAATCAATAACAAATAACCTACCAATTTGAACACTGCAGTTTCTGATATTAACAATTTTCAGGCATACACTCATCCCGCTCTCGGTACACCGGCATTTTTAAGCGCCCGAACAACGGACGCTTCATTGTTAAATCCTCCGGACTGGGGATACCCACTAGATATGGGAACCGGGAAATACTTTTGACTCGGTTATACCTAATACATCGTTGCTGTGGCTTCGCACACGGTCTAACAACTCGGCATTGCTGTCGAGGGATTCACCAAACGAGGGGATTATTGTTTTTAGCTTGAGTTGCCACTCAGGCGTGGTGTACTTGTCTTTGAAGCACTTTTTGATCAGGCTGAGCATTATGGAAACTGCTGTTGAGGCACCTGGAGAAGCACCCAAAAGCGATGCAAGCGAACCGTCCGCTGCGCTGACCACCTCTGTTCCGAACTCGAGTATTCCACCTTCTTCTTCGTCTTTCTTTATCACCTGAACCCTTTGGCCAGCTACTTCAAGGGCCCAGTCTTCGAGTTTTGCTGATGGCACATATTCTTTTAACAGCTCCAACCTCGACTCGGGTGTTAAACGAACCTGGTTGATGAGGTAACGGGTTAATGGGATATTACGGATCCCAGCTGCAAGCATCGGGTAAATATTTGAAAACCGGATCGACCTGATGAGATCGAAGAAAGACCCCTCTTTCAGGAACTTTGTTGTGAAACCAGCATAAGGTCCGAAAAGCAGCTCTTTTCTTCCTTTTATGAAGCGGCTGTCGAGGTGCGGTACCGACATCGGTGGAGAACCGACGGCGGCAAGTCCATATACTTTAGCGTCGTGCTTTTCGATCACCGCAGGATTTGTACATCTAAGCCACTGACCGCTTACCGGGAAACCGCCGAAGCCCTTTCCCTCGGGGATACCTGATTTTAAAAGGAGTGGCAGGGCGCCACCGCCTGCACCGATAAAGACAAATTTTGCGATCACCGTTCTGCCCTCACCACTGTTAACATCGCGAACGCGAATATGCCACCGCCCTTTTCTATCCTGCCTAAGCCTTCTCACTTCGTGGTTATAATAAAGAGAAACCCCCCTGGACTTACTCAACATTTTGAACAGGCAGCGGGTAAGCGATCCGAAATTTACATCGGTTCCGATAGACATACGAGTTGCAGCAACCGGGGTGGTGCGATCACGCCCGTCCATTACGAGCGGCATCCAATCCTGCAGTTTTTCAACATCTTCTGAATACTCCATCCCTTTAAACAGGTGACAACTGGTGAGCGCCTCATAGCGTTTTCTGAGGTACTGCACATTTTCATTACCCCAAACAAAGCTCATATGCGGGATGGGTTTTATAAAGCTTTCCGGCACATCAATGAGGTTTTGCTCAATGAGGTAGGTCCACCATTGTTTGGATACCTCGAAAGACTCTGCAATCTTCACAGCCTTGGTGGTATCAATGCTCCCATCTTCTTTTTGCGGTGTGTAATTTAGTTCACAAAAGGCTGAGTGGCCGGTACCTGCGTTGTTCCAGGCGTCGGAACTCTCTGCCGCAGCATTGTCAAGTCTCTCGAAGATTTGCATCGTCATTCCAGGCTCCAGTTGTTTCAGGAGCGTTCCAAGCGTTGCACTCATAATGCCAGCCCCAATGAGCAAAACATCAGTTTCAGTTGAATTGTTATCAGCCATTTCCGGGATTTATAAAGTGGTCAATAAAACAATGCCACACCAAACAGCAGTTTGGCAGTAATCAAATAAGCATTCGTTGGTTAGATAGCCAGGCCGAACCATGCGGTATATCGAAGGAGCCCACTGCTTTGTACGGCGGGCAGCACTTTCCTGAGGCCGCGATCTAAAAGGAAATAATTCTGCTTTCAGCAAAGATGCAGTTGCGATCTGCCTGGCTGAGCTTTTGATTTTATTCATTGGTCAAACTATCACTATGAAATGTTCGCATTCACCCCTGCCTCATCTTGTTTCAAAGATCTGTCGAAAATAAAAGTACCGAATGGGATAAACGCTGCCAGAAAAGCAAGCAATAGCTTTTTGAATGGCCAGCGTTTTTGAAAATATACTACTACAACTGCCAGCGTAAATAATACGAACAGGAGCCCATGAAGCCAGCCGACTATCTTAACCATTTCAGGTTTTCCTGCGAGATACTTGAGTGGCATAGCAATGCCAAGTAACACCAACAGTGATATACCCTCTGCAAGTCCGATTGCCCTAAGCTTACCAACGTTTGTGGAAAGGTTCATAATAATTCCCGGGTTTTGCCGGGCAGCCGCAAAAGTAGTATCGAATTACATGTCGATGCAAATATTGCAGTAATGATTGCCCTCTTGCATGATCTATTAGCCCCAGGTAGATAAATCAGCCGGTTTTATGCGGCAGCACCTTTACCGCTCGAACTATAAGCGTTTAGGGTCGCCGTGTTTGCAACGAAAACTGGGTTAAACCTTTGCAATGGTAAGTCGTGCCAGGTACTGACTGTATTCGTCTTCAAAGAGTATACGGGTTTTGTAGCCGTTTTCCCGCGCTATTTTCTGCATCGTAGAGCGATCGATGTACAACCATTTAAACCAGTTGGTGAATTGGTCCTTATACTCATAACGATACCTGATTTCACCATAGTAATCTTTCATTGGTGGTATGGGATGTTCGTACAGGTACGAGACGTCTGATGAATCGAAAATGAGTTGCCCGCCAGTGGCAAGCAAGCTTTTTACCTGTTGAAGTAATAAGGTAAACTTTTTGAGGGTTCCGGTTAGCCCGATCCCGTTCATCAGCAACAAAATGGTATCGTAAGGCCCTTTATGAAAGCTGAATATATCTGCGCGTTCAACTTGCTTTACCATTCTCATGTCCATCAGCTTGCATGCACCCGCTGAGATATCGAGAGCGGTTACGTTGTAACCCCGCTGTTGCAGGACCAGAGCATGACTACCGGCTCCCGCGCCAATATCCAGTACTTTTCCGCGGCACCTCCCCAAAGCAAGTAATTCAAGGGTTGGCATGTTCTTCTCCTCTCTGAAGTAAATCTTCAGCGGCATACGCTCTTTTCGGCCATACGTATTATGTATCCACAACTTGCCCGGCGCATTGCCAAGGTATTCGTCCATCAGTGCCCGCCCTAGTATGTCGCTCATGAATAATTAGTCGCGGGGATTTTTAAAACCGATGCGCTGCCGTGCAGCAAAGGCCTCTTCTTCTTTCTTTTTATTCACGAGGAAGTTCAGTGCGTCGTAGATATCGGTAAACTGTTTATTGGTATGTTTCTCCAGTTCTGCAAGCTTTTCGGCCAGTTCTTTGTACTGCTGTGAAAACTGGCGCAGTGCGATGAATGCCCTTACAATTGCGATGTTCATCTTTATTGCTTTTTCGCTCCGCAGCACACTGGCTAACATCGTTACGCCGTGCTCTGTAAATGCATATGGCAGGTAGGTAGAACCACGATGTCTGCGCGAACTGATCACATTTTGTGATGAGTTGGAAGGTCGCTCCTCTTCAATGATGGTTTGCGATCGTACCCAGGCCCATTCCTCCGGCGTTAACCTGAACATGAAGTCTGCAGGAAATCGATCGATATTTCTTTTCACCGCCTGGTTAAGTACCCTCGTTTCTACTTCATAGAGGACAGCAAGGTCGTAGTCAAGCATTACCCGCTGTTCACGGATGTCGAAAATTTTCTGTTGAATTAAGATAGGATTCATTTGGCGACTCTCAAAGTGGGCATCAAGATAATACATCCCTGACTAAGCACGCTGTCGAACCGTTTGAAATCAAAAAGCCGGAACTACCGGCTCATGATGTTGTAATCAGGTTCAGGTTATGTCCTTTCAGGCTTACCATGTGCGCAAACTTATGCCGGGTTTGCCTGCCAACATTACTGAACTTTATCCTGCAATTGACCTGCTGCCACATAGTGCTTAACCCCTTTCTCATCCACCCAGTAATATTTTGAGTACTTGTCGATGTATATGGTTTGACCATCCGGACCAGTTTTGCCTTTATACGTTTTGTCTTTTACTTCTGAAAATCCTTTGCTCGCGAGTTCAGCGGTTTTATTGCCCACTTTTTTTGCCCCTTTGCCAACTGCCTTGCCTGCTTTTTTTGCACCCTTGCCAACTGCTTTTCCGGCATTTTTTGCTCCTTGTTTTACTTCCTGAACAACTGAGGTATCGTTTTGCGCGTCGACCCCTGAAGAAAAAAGAAGGCCCACTACCAGGCAAAGCCCTGTGATTATTTTCATATTCTTTTAATTTTCGGTGATGATAATTCTGTATGGATTTTCAGTCTTCTAAAATAATGCCATTAATCATCGCTGAGTCTTGATCCTCATCAGAGCACCTTATCATCTGTCATCTGGCTTGCCGAATTACCTGTTTGTACAGAATTGACGATTCTGATCACGTGCATGTATAAATATTTTGCGTGCTGTTCGCCGTTGTTCTCCTAAAGAGGCACCTCATCAGCAATCCAATGCAGTTTGTCCAAACATTATCATCATTAATTAAGGAATACCTGTCGCTGTAAAATTCACCCGGAAGTGATTTCTATCATCAACAATGATCAGGCAGCAACAACGTAGTTTGAAAAAGGTGCAGTGCTGATGGCGAACGCAATAAGCAGATGGCAAGGCAAGCAAAAGAAAAACGCTCTAGCGTTGCCGATCCGGGTTGCAGATCAGCATGGTTTTGTCGTTCAGCCGTTTAAATTGGTAAATTTGAACCCTTTTGCCTGAAAACTACAGGCGTGTTTCAAAATATTTCCATGAATAACAATTTTGCTGAATACTTGTTAAACAGGAAAGGGAATAGCCGTTTCTTGTGTACTTTCGCTAAAACATTTCTATGAAAATTTTTGTTGCCGGGTTACCCTACGATCTTGATGATGCGGAACTTACAGAAATATTTGAAAAATTTGGAACAATTAACTCTGCTAAGGTGGCCATTGACAAAGAAACCGGGAAAAGTAAAGGCTTTGCGTTTGTTGACATGCCGAATAAAGAAGAGGCAATGGATGCTATTGAAAGCCTGAATGATCTCTCGCTGGGCAAAAAGCCTCTGGTTGTTAAAGAAGCTGAAGAGCGCGGTTCAAAGCCAAGCCCTCCACGTGGTGGTGGTTTCAACAGGAGATAGTAGCTCAATAGGTGAGCACAAAACGCAGCACATCAGCAAAATAAATAATATTAACGAAGTAAAACACTTGTACCTTTTCGGGAATAGGTTTTACCGTCGACCCCGATGCCTTCCGCGGCCCATACTACCGTTTGCGTCTGTTGTGGAACACCCTTAAAAGTGCCATCCCATCCGGGCCTGTCTGACTGCATTTGGTAGACAAGCTCCCCCCAACGATTGAACACCCGGAAATACCGCACCTGGATTATGCCCATGAGTACAGGGTGAAGAAAGTCGTTTTTACCATCGTTGTT
>JASLBT010000391.1 GCA_030146445.1 Segetibacter sp.
CTTTGCCCGAAAACACGGATAGTCGTAACCGTGCGAGCCATATTGAAACAAACCTGTACATGCAGAACCAGTTGCTTAAAGATTGCGACTACATGAGCATGTGGCATAGTCTGGAAGTAAGGGTCCCTTTTCTCGATAAAGACTTAATGAAAACTGCCTATAGTATTGATCCGAATATCAAATACGATAAGCAGGTTGGAAAGCATTTGCTCATAAAAGCATTCGACGATCTTTTACCAAAAGAGATCTGGCAAAGGAAGAAACAGGGGTTCACGTTTCCATTTTACAAGTGGATGCGAAATGTGCAATCAACTGAGAGAGATCATAACTACAGGGAAATACGTCATAACTTTGTTAACGGAAGTTTGCATTGGAGCAAATATTGGTTGTACCTGCTCAATAATAAAGACGCAATCAAGTGCTTTTCCCCGGATGCGCCAGGTGTTCTGTTTCTCACCCTGTGTACCTTTTCGGCAACAGGCGGAATCGAAAAGTTTAATCGAAGTTTCCTGAAAGCCTTGCACGACCTGGAAGCAGAAGGAAAACTGACCGCAGATGCAGCTTCGATGTACGATAGCTCAACAGCCAACAATTATTTCGAACCTAAAAACATGTTTGCGTTTGCAGGTGATCGTATAAAGTTTATCCGGCAGGTGGTGAACTTATCGAAGTACTATGATAAGATTATAATCGGTCACATCAATCTGGCTCTTGCTGCTTACCTGATCAAACTGAGGAACAAAGCAAAGAAAATTCTTGTCGTTGCTCACGGTATCGAAGTATGGAACTCAGGCAACGACGCGACAAAACTTACGGCAATTAAGAAATCGGTGATCAATTCGGCAGATAAGATCTTAGCGGTAAGCAACTTTACCAAACAACGGATGATCCGGAACCTCGGTTTGAAGGAAGAGAAGATCACTATTTTTCCAAATACCATTGACCCATACTTCAACTATCCCGAAAACTTAGCAAAGCCTGCTTATCTGAAGGAACGTTACCAGTTAAATGGGCAAAAGATAATCTATACGCTTACGAGGCTGTCGTCAAGCGAGCAGTACAAAGGATATGACCGGGTACTAGAGGCTCTTCCCGAAATTAAAAAAAGGGTTCCCGGCATCAAATACATTATTGCAGGAAAGGCAGACGATGCGGAAAAAGCAAGAATTGAAGCCATGATCAAACGGCTTGATCTGCAGGACACCGTAATGCTTGTCGGATTTTTAAAGAATGAAGAACTTACTGACCACTATTTGCTTGCAGATGTATTTATACTGCCAAGTACAATGGAAGGGTTTGGTATCGTTTATATAGAGGCTATGGCTTGCGGTTTACCTGTTGTAGCAGGCAACGTCGATGGAAGTGTTGATGCGCTTAAAAATGGTGAGTTGGGTCGCTTAATTGATCCGGTATCCATCCCTGACATTGTTGAATCTCTTTCAGTACCCCAAAATGCAGGAGTGATGCCGTCGGGCAAACAACTGCAAAGCATGGTGCACGAGAATTTTGGATTTGAATCTTACCGGGAAAGGCTCAGGAAGATTTTGACCGACTAGATCTGCCGGGCATTTAGGAGCAGGATCACGAGTGCTAATCAATCTGCCCTGGTTCTGGATTTTTTGGGGACGAGCAGGAGTATTTCAACCCGGCATCGTTGTGTCACTCACTTGTACCGTAACACTTCTATTCACCGGGTTGGCTACTGAACTAAACAACGTTATAGCAGGCCAGTATCCGAAACAGACCTGGAGAGCGGAAAAGACGATTAAAATAACAGGCGCGCTCTCCTTCTTTGTAATAAGCCTCTCAGGAGCAATTTTAGGCCGGTAAACGCCGGTTTCTTTTTTCAAATAAAATGCTATCAGATCAGAAGCGTTAAGCCAGTTGTATGGCAGACGATTTAAAAAATATGGAAACCACACTAATTAAAGATCAGGATAAAGCCGCTTCCTACGGCGATTGGGACATGGTGATAGAGCCGCAGACTAGTGCCTTGAACCTCAAGCTTGGAGATGTATGGCAGTACCGTGACCTTCTAATGTTATTGGTTCGCAGGGATTTTGTTTCCTTCTACAAGCAAACGGTGCTGGGACCGGTTTGGTTTTTTATTCAGCCGTTGTTTACCACAATAATCTACACCTTCATTTTCGGCGACCTGGCAGGTATCTCTACCGATGGTATTGAGCCGAAAGCTTTATTTTACGTTGCAGGTGTTACCTGTTGGAACTACTTCGCGGAATGTCTTACCAAAACCTCGACTGTATTCAAGGATAATTCGAACGTGTTTGGTAAAGTTTACTTCCCCAGGTTGATAATGCCATTGAGTATTGTGATGAGTAATCTTATTAAGTTCGGCGTTCAAATGCTTCTTTTCGCTGTAATGATGATTTACTTCAGCCTGCTTGGTGGCGGCACCTTTCACCTTACATGGTATGTGCTGCTTTTCCCCGTACTTGTAACTCAGATGGCATTGCTGGGGCTGGGCCTGGGTATGATCATTTCGGCACTGACGACTAAGTATCGCGATCTTGTGTTCCTGGTAACCTTTGGTGTTCAGTTGCTGATGTATGCAACAACCGTTGTTTACCCGCTCTCTAAAGCTCCTGAGAAATACAAATGGCTTATTTCTTTAAATCCAATGACCCCAATTATCGAAGCGTTCCGATACGGGTTCCTGGGAGCCGGTACGTTTACCTGGACTTCTTTGGCACTTAGTGCGGCAATCACGCTTGGAATAACCTTATTCGGAATAGTCATATTCAATAAAGTGGAGCGGAACTTCATCGATACGGTGTAAGTCGAAAGAGTAGCCTTTCAAAAATGAAGTCGTCGGGGTGATTAAGCGTGACTTGATTTACAGCAAGTCTGCAGGTGGTGGTTACCAGTTACCTTTACCAACTTCTGTATACTAAATCACGCCTTACTGAACATCCTCCCTGGTAAACTAGGGAATTGTTTTTGAGGTTGCCAGCTGATCAAACTTCTCCTGGTACCTCGATTGCCTGCCGGCTGAAATACATTAATTACCTGCCTGGTCAAGGTGATCAGGTTTGCTTTCCATACGTCTTATTTATTCATAAGAATCATCTACCAGAAAATTAGTGCTTTAGAATGTCTGTAGCTATAAAAGTTGAAAATTTATCAAAGGCTTACCAATTGGGAGAAATCGGTACCGGTACTATTTCCCGGGACCTTGAACGTTGGTGGGCGAGAAAGCGCGGGAAGGAAGATCCTTTTTTGAAGATAGGTGAGTCAAATGACCGAACCGTTAAGGGCAGCAGCAATGTGGTTTGGAGCCTTAAGGATTTAAATTTCGAAATTGCCCAGGGAGACCCGATTGGTATCATCGGCAGGAATGGTGCTGGTAAAAGCACTTTGCTAAAGCTTTTGAGCAGGGTCACTGCACCAACCGTGGGGTCGATAAAAGCTAAGGGAAGAATCGCAAGTTTGCTGGAAGTAGGTACCGGTTTTCACCCTGATCTTACCGGCCGGGAGAACATCTTTTTAAATGGTGCCATCCTTG
>JASLBT010000423.1 GCA_030146445.1 Segetibacter sp.
CTTTGCCAGGTCAGGGCTGTTGAACGAATTTTGGTCGACAGCTTTACCCTGAATAGTGATCGCTTTTAGCCTGTTTGAAACCATTTCCTGTTCCCCCGGGAGCGACGGAAATGCAATCACAAAGGCGTCTTTATAATAATCCAGCTTTGAAAAAGGCTTTGGGAGGGTTTGGGAAACGGGCTTGTCTCCGCTGATATGGGTTTCGCTCCAAACCATTTGTTGCATCGATAACTCCGGTGTGATCCAGGGTCCACCTGTTGACGACCAGCCAGGACAATTATGGAGATCAAACTCAAGACCCAGCCTTGCGGCTTCCGAGAGGGCGTGTTTGGTGAGTTCAACCCATTCTGGACTTAGGTAATCTACAGGTCCCTTTGGAATACCCGTTCCTACGTTAAAACATTGGACACCGCCTATGCCGACC
Organism: Segetibacter sp.; assembly: GCA_030146445.1. Taxonomy (GTDB): domain Bacteria; phylum Bacteroidota; class Bacteroidia; order Chitinophagales; family Chitinophagaceae; genus Segetibacter. The sequence goes on from JASLBT010000423.1 coordinate 425, forward strand.
CGTTTCATCGCCTCGAGGTCGAGGGTAATACCTTTTGCCGTAATGTTTCCGTTCATCCAGTGCCACCAGGTATACGGGCGGGCCGACAGGGGCGGCTTAACGAAATCGGTATCGAGTGAACCAATGGCCTGCTTGCGATATGCATGTACAACCGAACCGGGAGTGATCACGGTGATCAGGCCGGCAGCTCCGGCTAATTTAACAAACGAGCGACGTTTCATATGGAAGTTGGCATTTGTGTTGAATCCGCGCGGGATCTGATTTGTTGAACACGGATGACGCGGATGGAATGGATTAACGGATGGGCGCGACGAAGTTTCAGAACATTCAAGCTCATAATCATTTGGTGACCAGCGGCCAACCATTGTGGAGGCAGCCGTTGCGACGCTCCGTTGAAAAGTTGTTTTTCATAGGATCGTAAATATCCTCTTCCACATAAAACGTACTGCAGGAGGTGATCAGCAAAATAAAATCCCTTCCCACGCATGCAGGTCATCCGGAAAAGGTATGCATCACGACCAACTCTGAAGTAAGATTCCACCCAAACTTCCGTAAACTCCGCGTCATCCGTGTTCTGCGTTTAGTAACCCGGATTTTGCACCAGTTTCGGATCAACCTGGATTTCCTGGAAAGGAATCGGAAAAAGTAGCCGCTCCGGGGTTACATTATATGTGCTGGCCACCAGATTTGGATACATCCCGCTGGCTTTGAGCGAAGCACCATAAGCAGTCATTACGGGTACCGCGCGGCCGGTTCTTACCAGGTCGAGCCATCGTTTGTTTTCAAACGCGAGCTCTACCCTTCTTTCCTGCAAGATGATATCGCGTAGTTGCTCCTGGCTGGTATTGGTCACCTGCCCCATTCCGGGGCCAAATGCACGGGTACGCACCTGGTTCAGAAACGGGAGCGCTTCTGCTGATTTACCTTGTTCATTCAATGCTTCCGCCAGAAACAACAGCACTTCCGCGTAGCGGTACACCGGCCAGTTTTCGTTGGTGTTGGGGGCCGAACCGTTTGGCGCAGGTAATGGCAGGTGAAAATACTTTTTCACGAATGGTTGCGGTACGAAGGTGTTGTTTGCGGTGTATCCATCGGCGATCGATGCTGCTTTTCTTTTGTCACCGGCTTCGTAAGATGCTATCAGGTTTTGAGTAGGAATGTTCCATCCCCCGATACTTTGGTTGTTGAAGGTAAAACCCGTTATCGGCGAAAGATTGGTGAGGTTGGGCATGAACGCATAGGCAAAGCTGCTTTGAAGTCCAAGGTTGCCGGCCTGGTATTGAACTTCAAAAATCGACTCCGCGTTGTTTTTGTTCGCAGGGTCAAACACGGCCGCGTAGTCAGGCAGCAGTGTATACTCATTTGAAGCAACGATCTCTTTCAGCAGGGCCTCGGCCTCGCTCCATTTTTCCTGAACGATGTATACGTTCGCGAGTAAGGTCTTTGCGGCTCCGGACGTAGCGCGACCTTTTTCCTGCTGAGACTTGTTTAACAACAGCGGAATTGCATCGTTTGCATCCTGGATGATTTGTGCATATACTTCTGCGGCGGGGGTGCGCGCAACACTGGATCTTACATTAATTATTTCGTCAGCACTGCCTGCGACCGGCGTTAGTATAAGCGGAACGTCGCCGAAGTACTGGACCAGGTCGAAGTAACACAATGCCCGCAGGAACAACTCCTGCCCTTTCAGGTTATTTTTTACGTTTTCATCAAAAGTTGCTGCGTCGATGCGCGCTAATACTTCATTTGCATAGGCGATCACCCGGTAGTTGAAAGTCCACTTGTTTGCCGTAGGCTCAGCAGTGGGATTATCGATAAAATCAGCAATTTCTTCCCGAACCAGGTTACCCCGGTTGGTATTGTTGTAGATGTAATGGGTATTATCGGAGCGCATCTCACCCATGATGTACGCGGTAGTGTAGACGTTCCTTAGGGGAGCATAAGTGGCATTTACGGCCTGTGTAAAATCGCGCTGGGTTTTAAAAAAATTGTTTGAGCTGATAAAGTTTTCCGGAGCAATCTCAAGAAAGCTTTTTTTACACGCACTCATCGAAACGATGAGGAGGCATGTTATAATGGTTAATCTCATTGTTATTCGTTTGAATAGTTTGGGAAGAGCTGGATTCTGGTTCGGAAGGGCCAATGGTTAAAACCCGACATTTAACCCTAAAGTGAATGTTCTTGGAACGGGGTATGCTCCCTGGTCGAGACCCTGCTGGAGCGGATCAGCACCGCCGGTATTAACTTCGGGATTTGAGCCTTTATACTTCGTGATCACCAGGGCCTGTTGTATACTGGTATACAGGCGAAGGCTCTGCATGAACTTTTTTGATGTTAGGGGCACATTGTATCCCAGTGAAACGTTCTTGATAGTTAAGAAGCTACCATCAGTTACCCAGGTTGTGTTCGCGTTGCGAAAAAGGCCGGTTGTACCTGCCCGCGTAGTGGGATAAAGTCCATTGCCCGGATTGGCTTCCGATTTCCAGCGGTTTGCTACGTCTTTAGTCACGTTGAAAACGCCATCGAGGTTGTTGGTATATTCCAATGCGGTGTTCATGATGTCGTTTCCATAAGACCCGGTTGCAACGATCGAAAGGTCAAATCTTTTGTAACCAAAGCTGTTGGTAATTCCAAAAATAAAATCCGGGTTAGGATTCCCAATGATTGCCCGATCGTCGACGGTAATCACTTTATCCCCATTCACATCCCTCATTTTTGCTGAGCCTACAGACGAGGTTTGAAACTTGGGTGAAGCATCGAAGTCGGCCTGGTTTACATAAATGCCATCAAATACATAACCCCACAACATGCCGATTGGCTGGCCAACCATGGTGATGTTCCGGCTGGTTCCACCGCCCAAAAAGGCGTTTGCCGTACCCAGTTGTTGTACAAGGTTCTTGTTAAATGAAATATTGAAGTCGGTGTTCCAGGTAAGCTGATTAACAAGATTTTGTGTGCTTATCTGGAACTCGTGTCCCCAGAACTTTATCTTACCAATATTTGCCTGGAAAGTTGAGAAGCCCGTAAACGTAGGAACGGGTACATTGAACAGTAACCCGTCGGTCGTTTTGGTGTAATAGTCGTAGCTGAAGGTTACGCGGTTCTTAAATAAACCGAGGTCGATACCGAAGTCGAACTGCCTGGTTTTCTCCCAACCAAGTGTGGAATTGGCAAGTGTCGACACCATATTACCCGGGGCGAGCGTATTATTAAACACATAGTTGTTTGTGCTTCCGCTGTTGGTAGAACTTACATTGGCAAAGTAGGTGTAGTTACCGATGTTGTTATTTCCGGTTACGCCATAGCTTGTCCTGAACTTAAGCAGGGAGACTGATTTCACCCCAGCCATAAATGCCTCGTCTGAGATCACCCAACCAGCAGAAACAGAAGGAAAGTTACCCCACTTATTGTCTGATCCGAACCGTGACGATCCATCTCTCCTGACGGATGCACTAAGCAGATAACGACCTTTGTAATTGTAGTTCACACGGGCGAGATACGACAACAGGCTCCACTCCTGAACTTCGCTTGTTGGTGTAAACGTGGTGGCCGCCGTTAAGGTACGAACAACATCGTTAGGGAAGTTTGTTGCGGTGACATTGCTGATATCGTTGTGAAATTTCTGCGAAGTAAATCCTATAACTGCATCAAGGTTGTGTTCACCCACAGCCTTGCGGTAGCTGAGCGTATTTTCAGAGAGCCATGTTTGAAACTGGTTGTTGTTGATGGTAAGATCGCCGGATGCCCGCGGAACAGCCTGGTTAACGGCTGCAGACGTGGAAGGTACGAAATTGCTAAACAGTCTTTGACCGATCTCCGCATTGATAGAGGTTCTAAAGGCAAGTCCCCTGAGAAACTCATATTCCAGGAAGGCAGTAGAAAGCAACCGGCTGTTTTTTGTGCTTGCGTCGGCTTCAGTGGCTACACGGTACCAGTTTGGGTTAGGCAATGAGCCGGGCGACATGGCGGTTACCGGCAGGCTGCCGTCGGGATTAATAGCGGGGGCCAGCGGTGAGGATACGATGGCGCTGGTGAATAAACTTCCGCTGGTAAACGGGCCGCCATCCGTTGGCCTGCCATCGGTGATCGAAAGCACGGGAGCAAGGTTAACCCCTATCCTGAGTTTATCGGAAAACCGGTAATCGGAATTGATACGTGCACTGAATCGCCTGTAGCTGGAATTGATGAGAACCCCGTCCTGGTTAAAAAATCCAAGCACAGCTGATGTACTGAACCTGTCGCGGCCGGCGTTTAGGGTGATGCTGTAGTTCTGGATAGGGGCCGTCCTGGTGATCAGTTTGTACCAGTTGGTGCCCTCTCCATATTGATCGGGATTTTGGTATTCGGCCGGAACAGGGCGGTTATTCTCCTCGTTACGTTCTTTTTGGAAAGTTGCAAATTCGCGGGCATTCATTACCTCGGGTACGCCCTTTCGCGGAATTTGCTGTACTCCGTAAAAGGCGTTTACGCTTATGGTGGACTGTCCTGATTTAGCCCTTTTTGTGGTGATGATCACTACGCCATTGCTCGCGCGGGAACCGTATAGCGACGTTGAAGCGGCATCTTTTAGTACGCTGATGCTTTCGATCTCATCGGGGTTTAGTGTGCTTAGGTCGCCGGATATCGGGAAGCCGTCTACCACATATAGCGGCTGGTTTCCGGCCGAGATAGATGCCTGCCCACGAATACGAACACTCATGCCCTCACCCAGCCGACCTGTGGTTTGCAGGATTTGCACACCGGCAAGGCGGCCCTGGAGCTTTTGCGTGATCTGGGCAACGGGAATATCCTGCAGCTCCCGGGTATTGATCGTTTGCAGGGCACCGGTTGACGTTTTCCGCGTGGTATTACCATAGGCAACAACCACTACGTTTCCGATATCCTGGGAGGCGGTTAAAAGTTGAACGTCGATGTTATTTCGGCCGTTCACCGCGACTTCCTGCGTTGCAAAACCAACTACGCTCACCTGCAAGGTGGCGTTTGCGGCGGCAGCTATCGAGAACCGCCCGTTGGGGTCGGTACTGGTTCCGGAGCCCGAACCTTTAATGATGATCGTGGCTCCGCTAACCGGTTGGCCTTTGTCGTCGCGAACAGTGCCGGTTATCGTAGATTGGGCTAGTACTGAAATACAGCAGAGTAGCCAGGAGACAACCAGGCAGGTACGTTTGAATAAGGTACCGGGGTCAATTTTGATGTTAAGTTGTTTCATATAGCAAGGATTAAGTTTACAGCGTGGAGGTAAGCGGCGCGATGGAACATGGCAAACAGTATAGCGGTAGGCAGGGTTGCTCCTGCTGTGTTTTAAAGGCACATTCTTTTTTCAAGTTTTTCTGGTACCGGCATTGGCGCAAGGATCAAGCATGGGTATTACGTGCGCGCAAACGGCCATTCGGACGGGTTCGCTTCTACGGCTCGGGGTGTACGAGCTTCATTTAGATTTTAAATGATTGCCAGTGTCGAATCTTACAGGAAGCTTCTAATGGAGCCCATAAATCCTGAACATGCATTTTTTGTAAAAATAGGCTCCAAAGGGGCTGGAAAAATGGTAAACATGCGGGCATTGGAGTCAGTATAGATTGAGAAAATTTCATTTGAGCCATACGTTCTTTCCTGGATCTGATATTTCTCCGACATCGGGCTAGTTGCGTTCTCCACAACATCAGTGATAAGTATCGGGCAAACCGGATTATAGCTGCGTAGCCACTTCCTGTTTATAGAAAACGATAGCAGAACGTTTTTCAGAGCTCCTTGGGAGCTTCCTGGTAATAACATTAGCATATAAATCCACTATAGTTCAAAGTTCAGATTTTCCCATAAACAATCACCGGTGGAACAGGCTACTTTGGAACATGTTGCCAATCCATAATCCGCCAATTCGTAATCCGCTAATCGGCTTTCCTTACCCTAATACCCCTATACCTTTATATCCCAATACCCTACTACCTCAATACCCCAATACCCATTACCTGAATACAACCTTCCCATCCCCGCTTAACCAGGTTAAACTGCTCATGGGCTGCGGGATACG
>JASLBT010000430.1 GCA_030146445.1 Segetibacter sp.
CCGTCTTTCAGTACCTGCGAATGGAAGTCCGAAAGGCGAAATTTATCGCCTAAGGCAGTTTCGTATTTGCTTCTCAGCTCCCTGATTTTTAGCGCTCCAACTTTGTAGCCGAGTGCCTGGGCCGGGATGGCCATATAACGCTCTATTTCTGCTGTTGCGCCCTGTTCGCTGATGGCCTCGTTTGCCATCATGTATTCTATTGCCTCTTCCCTTGACATGCCTTCAGTATGTATGGCTACATCTACTACCAGCCTGATTGCGCGGTGCATCTCATCACCCAGCGCGCCCATGTATTGGTAGGGATCGGTATAAAGACCAAGCTCTTTACCCAGCGACTCGCAGTAAAGCGCCCAACCTTCGATGTAAGCGTTATTGCCCCCGAAGCGCCTGAACTTTGGCAGGGTAGAGTCTTCCTGCTGCAACGATATCTGGTAGTGATGCCCGGGTATCGCTTCGTGCAGGAACAGCGATTCCATACCGGAGGTTGTATTGAACGTAGTTGCATCAAGTATGGGCACGTAAAAGATGCCTGGTCGTTTACCATCAGGAGAACCCTGGTTGTATTCTGCACTTGCACTCGCTGCCCTGAACGCCTCTGTTTGCCTGATCTCGAAGGCCGTTTTTGGCACCAGGGTAAACATCTTGTTTAGATTAGGCTTCATTGTCCGGTAAATGGAGTCAAAAGCCGCGAGCACTTCAGCCGGGGTTTTGTAAGGTGTAAAGCGCTTATCGGTTTTCATGAACCCGAAAAATGCCGGCAGGTCCCCGGCAAAGTTTACTGTCGACTTTACGCTGTCCATAAGCCGCCTGATTCTCGCAACTTCCCGGAGCCCGGTCTGGTAGATTTCCTCCGCGGATTGGTCGGTTGTTGTTTGCTGGCGAACCAGGTAAGCGTAGTACTTCGCTCCGTCGGGCAGGCTACCTGCACCGGAAGTTGGGCGGGCAGTCGGCAGGTACTCGTTTTTGAGATAAGCTACCATTCGTTTGTAAGCAGGCATCAGCTGGTTATCTATTGCCTGTCGGTAAGAAGCTGTGAGCCGCTGTTTGTCTGCGGCGCTAAATCCTTCGGGAAACTTGTTTACCGGGCCCAAAAACAAGCTGTTTGATGCACTGATCTCTTCCAGTTGGGGTATCATTTTGCTTACCAGTGCGGCTGGCAACACCATCTTCTGGTTTACGCCCATCTTAAAATACAGAATTGCGCTATCAGCCCACGGCGAAAATGCAGCTACCCTCATGAGCCAGTCCTCATAGTCTTTTATTGTTTTAAAAGGTTGGTTGCCGGAACCACTTCCGAGTTGACCCATACTCAGTGGCAAAGCGTAAAACTGGTTAAAGGGCATCAGGTTGTCCTTAAAGGTCAGCCCTTCAAGATTGACCTCCATCTCCCGTTTGAAAATATCATAGCTGATCTGGTCTTGGGTGCCCAGGTCTTCCCGGTCGTATTTGCTGATGAACAAGCGGTAGCGGTCGTAAAATTCGTGGAGCTTTTGCCGGTAGCTGTTCGTAAAGTCGGCGGGCAACAGGTTATTGTAGCGGGGGTCGCCGATAGCAGTCGCCTCCAACGGGAACAACCGCAGCCTTTCGTCGTAATACCGATCTAATAAGGCGGCCATTTCTTTGTTCGTTTCCTTTTGTGGGTTGGTGTTACTGAGTTTGCATCCGAGCAATAGAAAGATCAGGAAAAAATGAACAGACCGTAACACGGTCGCTAAAGGCAGTTTTGAGTACATGTGTGACTATTAGTTGTAGATGATAGATGGTAGTTTACATGCAAAGAGGTTAAGCACTAACGCATGGATGTCAAGATACGCCCTTGTGCATTTTGTCAGCAAACTGGTGGTAAATCTACCTGATATTATTTCTGGTACCGAACCTGCCTCGTGTCCATGTTGTCCGGGACAACATAACTGTTCACCAACTAACATCTGACGCCGAATGGTTTTGTCCTCCAACACCAACTACCCAACCCCATCCACGGATTTGCGACTGCTAAACTTTGCTGCAACTGCCGTGTTGTTAGGCTGTCGCTGAAACCATTTTTGTTGTTAAATCGATTGCATCGGTGATAGCTCGACGGATTTGTGGAAAGACTTGCCGTAACTTACCCTCTGACCGCGTAAAGTGTCCGTATCGTTATTCCGAACAATTCGGTGCAACCAAGAACGTAGGATTATCTTTTAGTGTTTGTCGGAAGATTTGACTATGGAGAATGCTACCGGTGCCCGGCTCTGAAGCATATCCGGGTAATTATGGTTGTATTGTTTTGAGTAGAACCATGTTCGGCGGGCGAGTAACCTGTCAACCAGTTTGGGCAGGCAAAACCATGATGAAAAGAAGTCATCGTTTCGTCTCAAAAGGCTCTCCTGAATTAAACAACATTATTGGTCCGGCATCGGCCGCTTCCCGGTTCGATCCGGCCACGAAGAAAACGATTGAAATCTTGTGGAGGCAAACGCGTTAATACAGCATAACAGAGGATCCAGCCAGTAGTCTGCTTGTTTATTGCCAGTGATCACCACCTTACCATACGGATCTGCAAATTACGAGGTCTAAATTCTTCTTGCCATTCATGGCAATTGTCAGAAACGCTGGAATACAACTGTAAAATCATAATATTAATACCCTTAGCAAAAGCTTTATTACATTTGCTATCTAACAAGATTTATGGAATATAATACTGAGCGAAACCATCTCACGATGAAAGAATATGGAAGGCATATTCAACGAATGGTTGAACATGTGCTAACCATCGAGGACCGGCAGAAGCGCCAGCAACAGGCGCAGGTGATCATCGAACTAATGGGATTTTTGAACCCTCACCTAAAAAACGTCGACGATTTCAGGCATTTGCTATGGGATCACCTGTTTTTTGTAAGCGATTTTAAACTGGATGTTGATTGTCCATACCCAATACCGACAAAGGAAACGTATAAGGTAAAGCCCGATCCACTGCCTTATCCAAAACGCAAGCCACGTTATTCGCACCTTGGCAAGAACCTCGAAATGGTGATTGACAAGGCCTTAAAGGAAGAAAACCCTGAAAAACGAGTAGGCTTTGCCAACTCAATTGCCTACTACATGAAGCTGGCTTACAGTAACTGGCATAAAGAATTGGTACATGATGATGGTATTCGAGCCGAATTGAACATCATTACCAGTGGCCAGCTTGAATTCGACAGCACACCGTTTGTAAAACACTATCGTGCAGTTGAGGGTCGCGATACCCGCAATGGAAACTACGGCGACAATCGTTTCAAAAGAAACAACAATACCGGTGGCAACGGACAATTTCAACGGAATAACCGCGAGAGTGGTACCGGCAACGGAATGGGCCGCGACAGCCGCGCCGCGGGTAATACCGGCAACGGGATGGGTCGTGACAGCCGCGGTGGCAGTAACCCCGGTGGCAATACACCTGGACGCGACAACCGGAACAACAAATTTGGCGGACCCAAAAAGAGGTATTAGTGAGCAGTTTTGTTGTACCGGGTGGTGTAAACCTCAAAGGCGAGATTGTGCCGCAAGGAGCAAAAAATGAGGCACTTCAAATTATTTCCGCTGTTCTGCTTACCTCCCAGGCGGTAACCATCAGCAACATCCCCGACATTGTTGATGTAAACCTGCTTATCGAATTATTGGTTGATATGGGTGTTAAGGTAGACCGGACCTCGCCGGATAGCTGCGTTTTTGTTGCCGACGACGTTAATGTCGGCCATATTGCTTCTGAAAATTTCCGGAAGAAAAGTGGCAGGCTACGCGGTGCGGTTATGCTTGCCGGACCTATGCTTGCCCGTTTCAAAAAGGCATATATTCCCAAGCCCGGCGGCGACAAAATAGGCCGCAGAAAACTCGACACCCACATTATTGGTTTTGAAAAACTGGGTGCTCAATTTCACTTTGATGAAACCAACCAGCAATTTCACCTTACTGCCCCAAGGTTGACCGGCACCTATATGTTGCTGGATGAGCCCTCCGTTACCGGAACGGCAAACATCTTAATGGCAGCAGTGCTTGCTGAAGGGATTACCACGATATACAATGCAGCCTGTGAGCCATACCTGCAACAGCTTTGCAAAATGCTAACCCGAATGGGGGCAAAAATCAGCGGTATTGGCAGCAACCTACTCGTAGTAGAAGGTGTTGCGCAACTGCATGGAACCACCCACAGCATGTTACCCGATATGATTGAAGTAGGCAGCTTTATCGGGCTTGCAGCGATGACGCAAAGTGAGCTGACGATAAAAAATGCGGGAATTGCCAATCTTGGATTGATCCCCGAGAAGTTCGGTCTACTGGGTATCAAGATGGAGTTTCGTGGCGACGATATTTACATTCCGGCACAGGAAGTATACGAAGTCCAGGAGAATATGGACGGATCAGTGCTAACCATCTCCGACCATCCATGGCCTGGGTTTACACCCGACCTGCTGAGTATTGTTTTGGTTGTAGCGACCCAGGCAAGAGGCAGTGTGCTTATACACCAGAAAATGTTTGAAAGCCGGTTGTTTTTTGTTGATAAAATTATGGAGATGGGCGCCCAGATCATTTTGTGCGATCCACATCGCGCAACCGTAATTGGTCTCGCCCGCAAACATCCGTTGCGCGGCATTACAATGTCTAGTCCCGACATACGCGCCGGTGTTGCCCTGCTCATTGCGGCTTTAAGTGCCGAAGGAACGAGCACCATCCAAAACATTGAGCAAATTGATCGCGGCTACCAGCACATTGATACGCGCTTAAATGCACTCGGGGCAAACATCAGCAGGATCAACTAGTAACTTCTGCTGATATTTAGATCACTTGCTGGATGCGTTTGCCGGCGCGGTCGGCGCAACGGCTTCTTCTTTCTTTTTTACTTCTACTACCTCATACTCGAAAGCGAATACACCGGCACGAATCGGTTGGCGAATGTGCTTTGCATATACCTTGGTGAAACATGCACCATAATAGAGAATGAACGAACAGTAAAAAACAAACAGGAGCAGCAGTACAATTGAGCTCGACGTACCGAACACGGTATGCAGGTTTCCCAACATCAGCATATAACGGATCAGCATCTTCCCTATGGTAAAAAGGACCGCAGTAAACAGGGCGCCGTTGATCGCTACCTTCCAGGAGGGTTTGCCGTCGGGCAGGTATTTAAATAAAACGGCAAACCAGATGGTTGCAATAAAAGCCGAAAGCACCTTGCCGATGGTGACGTTGATGTACCAGCCTGTAAGGGTGGAGAACTCACTAAAATTGTGGCGCAAAAAATCCTGCAGCCCTTCTATAAAGGTTCCCCCGAGAAACAGAATACCCGCCAGCAATATCACCAACAGTGCCGTAAACCGCGATTCAAACTTGTGCACCAGCTTCTCCTTTGGATCGACCCGGATCTTCCAAAGCTGGTTAAGCGAGTCCTTGATGACTTTAAATAATGTGGTCGCCACAAAAACGAGGAACAAAATTCCGCCAATGGTAATATACCTGTTTTTCGCCAGTGCCTGGAAACCAATGAACGTGCGCTTGATTTGTGCTGTACTTTCTTTTCCAAGAATGTCGGCAAGCCTGATGAAAAATTCATCTCCAAGGTTCTCGATGCGGAACAAATGACCAAACAGTTGAATTAGAATGATGAGGATTGGTGGCAGTGCAAACGTGGTGAAGAAAGCCGTTGCTCCGGCCATTCTTAACGGGTCATTCTTTTTCAGCTCCCTGAAGGCATCGATCAGTAACGTTCTGAATGTTTTAAGCGCGGTAAGCGGCATGCATGAAGCTTCTAAATTTTTCCAAGTACGGTATGCGAAAGTAGGTCATTAATTTCCTGGCCGATCATGGCCGTCGACCCGATTTAACGTTCCGGCTGAAGTGAGGCCAAAAAGGTTTGCTACCTGCAATGTTGGTTTTAGTTCTCCGATCAAAGTTTCCTTTATTTGCATCTCATTTACTCACATGACCGGAAAGATCATCATCATCACTGCCCCATCTGGTGCAGGTAAAACCAGTATTACCCGTTACCTGCAGGCCAAATATCCTATGCTGGCCTTCTCCGTATCAGCCGCAACAAGGTCACCCCGGGAACAGGAAAGGGATGGTGTTGACTACTATTTTATGAGTACAGAAGAGTTCCAACGCCATATCCAGGAAAACGAGTTTGTTGAATGGGAAATGGTTTATGAAGGCAAATATTATGGTACCCTTAAGTCGGAACTGGAGCGCATTTGGACACAGGGCAGGGTTCCGATGCTCGACATTGATGTAAAAGGTGCCATTCACGTTCAACAACAGTTTCCCGACACTTCATTTTCCCTGTTCGTGGAGCCACCCTCCGTTGCAGAACTCGAGAAACGACTGCGCAGCCGGGGAACCGAAAGCGACGACAGCATCGCAACGCGGGTAAACAAAGCGGCGTATGAACTATCGTTTAAGCATTCCTTCAATAAGGTGGTGGTTAATCATGTACTTGATGTAGCCTGCAAAGAAGCAGAGGAGGCCATTGTGGAGTTTTTGGGTATTGGGTATTGAGGTATTGGGTATTAAGGAGAAGTTGATCAGTTGACTGGTTGATAAGTTGAAGAGGGGATTGGGTATTGAGGTATTGAGGTATTAAGGAGAAGTTGATCAGTTAACGGGTATTGGGTATTGAAGAGAAGTTGATCAGTTGTTTGGTTGATCAGTTGATTTTTGCTTTTTGACTTTTGATAGTAACCGCAGAGAACGGG
>JASLBT010000466.1 GCA_030146445.1 Segetibacter sp.
AGCCTTCAGCTTACACCAGGGTTGTGTAAAAATGATCATACAGCTTTTATTACGTTTTAGAACCTATAATGAGAAAAGAGCGACTCAAGGTTGCCGAACTGGGCGGAAGCGTTAACACCGGTTTGCGCCGGAGAGTAAATGCAGTCAAGTTGGATTAAACCGCCGCTGCCAGGCTGGTTGGTAAAGTATGCGACATGCAGATTGTGCTAGTGAGGGAATGTGAGATATAAGGCAGCAAACAGCTGAGGAGGCTGAAAACAGGCGCAACCAAAAAGGGCACAAAGAATAAAGTTGCCTGACTTTAATCATACGGGTTAAACCTTAGGCAGGGTGAACAATCGCTAAGTCGTAAATGCCTTAATAGTTCACAACGCACACCGAAATCCCAGGATTGCTCACCGGCAGGCAGGTAGGAGACTATAAAAACAGTTCAGGGAAATTAAGAAAATTTTATCAACTTTCCCTGTTCTGAGTAAGGTCATCACGACAAGATTATTTGTATCTACACGTGGTAAGCAACTACAACATCGCTGCGATATTTTTGAACCCTCTTAACCGGGTATTTGAGCTCATCAGACCAGTTAAGGCGACAAACCGGTTTGTCACTTTATAATGCTCAATATTATAGGTGGTAAGATCGAAGCTATTACTCCGGAAGTGGAACTAAGGAAAGTATGTGAGTGCAATACAGTTTTATACTTGCTTTTGGCGCCCTGCGGATGGAGAATAAGCGTCACCAAGGCACCCGGGAGCCCTGCTGCATAGATGAGCCAGGTGACAGCAAGGTCTCCGATAATGATCATGGGGAAGTACCTTTACAAACTATTTTCTCCAGCTGCCTGTGGACTGACGTATTGCTTCAATAACTTCTTTATCATTGATGAAAGACCAATCAAGTGTTTTGTAGGATGTAGTATTGTCATTGTCAGCGTGATAGAAGACGACTGCCTTTACGGCGGGAAACTTTTTCGGTAAGGATTGTAGCCCGTCTTTGTACCATTCTGCCCTGCTTCCACCGACCTGGAGTGAACCAAACTCAGTGAGCATCATTGGCTTTTGAAATGGTGAAAGATCAGTATAACATCGTTCTATGGTTTCATTAAGTGACCACCATCGGCTCCAGGGAGCAATGGTGCCGTAATTCAAAGCAGTGATGCCAATCCAGTCGACGTAATCGTTACCGGGATAAAAATCTGTATAGGTTACATAAGCAGGGTGGGGAGACCAAATCCAAATGGCGTTTGTAGCACCAACACGTTTAAACAGGTCTACTAAATGTTTCCATGCAGCGATATAGTCGGCTGGTTTATTATTTTGTGGCCCCCATGGATAACGATAAGGATCATTCATCTCGTGGCCAAAACGCAAAAAGAATGGGGCACCTAGTTTTTTCGCATCCATTGCCCACTTCTCAACATATGCGTCAAACTTACCTGCTGCAATTGCTTTAAGACCACCCTTATTTTTGTCTGCGCTTTTAGTAGCTCCTGGCATGCCATCAACAACGAAATCGTCGAGCCACGGTTCCCAGGTGATCATCGGAACGGAACCCAGGTCAACGATCGCCTGTGTTCTAAGTAAGGGAAACACCTGTTCATTTTTGCTACCCCACGCAGTGTAGATGGAGATTATCGGGAACCTGGTATGCAGCGAGTCTTCCAGAGAAACAATGTCTTCGTATGACTCAACCGTATTAGGGTCGTAAGCACCTAAATAAATGGAGTCGGGCCAGTTCATCAATACCGGGTGGCCCCAATAGCGCATGAACCAGTTCAATGAGGCTGCCCGGCTTTGTCGGGGGTTGTGAGTCACCTTCTTTTCCAACCGGGCCACCCCGGCGCTTAAAAAGTTGCCCATGTCTTCCAGCGGCCCTTTGCTTTTATTACCCGCAAGAACAAAGAGCGAAAAAATGATCGTACCCATGCCCACCGGTATGATAAAAAGTGCAATCCTGAACAATATCTTTTTCATGAACAAAAATTCTTTAGAACTGGAGATACCCTGATGGGCTTTTCATTTTTAGGAAAGCACCCAGGTTTAACGGTAATTGCTTGCAAATCAATATCAGCCCAGGGCTCTTCTGCTTTAAGGGTTTTCGATTGATGGGCAGCATACAACCCGCCTAACGACATTAGAAATGCGATGAAGGCAAAAACAACCATTCCCCAAATTTCACCACTTGTTAATTGCAGCCTTGATTCAGGAGTAAAGAATAACCTTTTTAAACTCACAAATACAAAGGTCAGAATGAACACCGCCAGGTGTATAACCAGCGGCCGCGCAAATGGGGTAAAGCCCTTTACCGCCTGTTTAGCCGTTGGGATATAAGGTATCTTTCCATCCCAAAACGAAATGAGAAATCCAATGAAGAAAACGGGCCAGCAGGCAAACTTTAAAAACATGCCACGCCAATGTAATCCGCGTTCATGGCTGGGGTGGCAAAGCCATTGCTGTACAAATAGGTAAATGGTCATAGCTGTAAGTGCCACAGGAAGCCAATTCACTACAAATTCCATAAAATTCATATTGGCGGGAAGCCAGCCAAACCAGATAAAGAGGTAAGGGAATATTATGTATAATAACGTGGTTACCCCTGAAAAATAATAGGTCCCGATACTGAAATAGGATAATTTTTGCCAGAATGTTAGCTTCTGCCACAACCTTGGCAGTTCGGCAAACAACACCTCGTGTACTCCCCTTGACCATTTCAGCTGTTGTTTGCAAAAGGAACCCAGGTCCTCGGGCACCAGTCCCCTGCTTACGATGATGGGCGCGTATATTGATTTCCACCCTTCCGAATGAATGCGGATTGCTGTTACCAGGTCTTCCGCGAGCCCGGTTCCGTGCCCTCCGATCGAATAAAGTGCCTGTCTGCGAAAAGTACAGTTTGCACCAATGGCAACTGCGCAGTTGATACCATGCATACCCATTTGCGTTGGCCCGTAAAAGCCGTAGGTTTGTTCGGCGGCAGCGGCTGCGGTAAACGACCGGAACTGGTTGTAATACGCCTGGGCTACTTGTACGTACCCGACTTTTTCATCCTCAAAATGCCCCAGCACTTCGTCCAGGAAATTTGGAAAAGGAATATGATCCGGATCGAGTACCAACACGAAATCTTCCTCTGTTAATTGAAGAGCTGCATTGATCTTTCCTGCTTTTGCGCCGGGCAACCCTCGCAGGTTCAGCCAAACGGCGCCATATTTCTCAGCTACTTCCTTGAATCGCGGATCACAGGTATCGTCTAATAAATAGGTTGTATGCGGATAGGTAATTTTCGCACAGGCAGCTAAGGTTTTATCAAACATGCTTAAAGGCTCACCCGGAGAACTGGTGGTAAAAATGGCTACTTGTAGACCCGCCGGTGCAGGTGGTTGACCTGGCAACCTGATACGCAGGTAAGATATCCATAGGATGAGCATACGAAAAATACCCCACCAGA
>JASLBT010000481.1 GCA_030146445.1 Segetibacter sp.
TAAGGGGTATACCGCCTATGAAGAAGAGGTCTACAGCCGTTTTCACAATGGTGAAGTGGTAAAAGGAGATTCAACTTTTACCGGCGAGCCTTTTAAAACGAAAAAAGGAAGAACTGTTTATGGTGGTGGTGGAATCACGCCGGACGTATTTGTACCCTACGACACCACCGCTTTGGGCAAAGAAGCTACGCGTTTGTATACAAAAGGCACACTAAGCAATTTCATTTACACTTACTATATTCAAAATAAATCACGGTTTTCATCGTATAAAACACCCCTCGAACTGTCAGCTGGTTTTAAAACAACAACTGCAGAATGGAACGCCTTAAAAGCGTTTGCCGCGAGGGACTCTATTAATCTTGACAATGTAACTTCCAAAGACCGCCAGGACCTATTTCGACGTATCCCCCCGATGATGGCCAGGCAGATATGGAGATATCAGGGCTATTATGAAGTTATGAATACCCAGGATGAATTCGTAAAAAAGGCGCTGGCTGTGTTGAACCAATAGGCATTTTCCAACACATAGATATTTGCTGTACATTGTTCTGCCATCAGCACACTGCTGCTCAGGCTAAGAACGATAAAAACGAAATACATTATTTCTACAGAGAGCAAACAGTACCCCGCCCTACTCTCCGGAGAACTATAAGGTCAGCTGTTAAGCGAACGACATAACCGGGTATAAAGAAGGGATGTTGTGGTGATTAATAGTACGCACGTGTAAAAGGCCCGAGACGTAATGAACGATTTACTTTAGACCCGTTCTCTAACGACCAGAAACATAAGTACTCCGATGCTTATCATATTTCTCTAAAGTTTACCAACTGCTCTATTGCTAAAGTAATGACCACATGGCCATTTCATTACCTTTGAGTAAAGTCTTACTTATGTGGTTAAACAGTATCCTTGAAACGATAGGAAACACTCCTCTTATAAAAATCAACAAAATCACCAGGGAACTCCCCTGCACCGTTCTTGCTAAGGTAGAATATTTCAATCCCGGTAACTCCATCAAAGATCGGATGGCAATTAAGATGCTGGAAGTTGCAGAACAGGAAGGAAAGATCAAACCAGGTGGCACCATCATCGAAGGCACCAGCGGAAACACCGGTATGGGTCTTGCCCTGGCGGCAGTTGTGAAAGGATACAAGTGCATATTTGCCACTACTGATAAACAATCCAAAGAGAAGGCCGACATATTAAAGGCCGTAGGAGCAGAAGTTGTTGTTTGCCCCACCAATGTTGATCCTGAAGACCCCCGTAGCTATTATTCTGTATCGAAGAGACTCGCAAAGGAAACTCCCAACTCCTTTCATATGAATCAGTATGATAACCTGGCTAACCGGCAGGCGCATTACGAGACCACCGGGCCTGAGTTGTGGGAACAAACAGAAGGAAAAATCACCCACCTTGTTGTAGCCACCGGCACAGGTGGTACCATCACCGGGGCGGGCAAATACCTTAAAGAAAAAAACCCGGCTATAAAAGTGTGGGCCATGGACGCATATGGTTCATTACTCAAAAAGTATCATGAGACGGGCGAAATAGACATGAAGGAAGTTCATCCATATGTAACAGAGGGCATTGGTGAAGACTTCGTTCCGTTGAATTACGACATGTCGGTGATCGACAAGTTCGAACGTGTAACCGACAAAGATGGTGCAGTGATGGCCAGGCGGATTTCGCGGGAGGAAGGGTTGTTTGTAGGTTATAGTTCGGGCACAGCGCTTAAAGGTTTGATGCAGTTGAAAGACGAATTAAAAAAAGACGACCTTGTTGTGGTGATATTCTGTGATCATGGCAGCCGGTATGTCGCCAAACTATACAACGATCAGTGGATGATGGAAAGGGGCTTCCTGGATGTAAAAACATTCCGTGACATCGTTACTGGACGCGCTTCAAAACGACTGGTGACCATTGGCGCCGGTGAGACTGTCGCAGATGCATTTGAGCTGATGAAGAAGTACGACATCGAGCAGATCCCCGTGATGAACGGGAGTGGAATGATCGGCGCAGTAAGCGAAGGCGGCTTGTTCAAAAAAATATTCACCAGTCCCGAGATCAAAACGGCCTCGATAGAGAGCGTTATGGAACCGCCTTTACCTTTGGTTTCCTTCGATACACCCATTGAACGATTAGGGGGCCTGATCACGAAGGGAAATGGGGCTGTAATTGCCAAAGATGAAAGTGGTAATTATCACATTGTAACAAAATACGACGTCATACAGAGCCTTGCTAAATAAGGTGCAGGAATGCGTTTTTCTACCCCGCGACTGGTTACGCATTCAACGGCCACGCTTGCCCGGCTATGCCATTCGGATGCCCGCCCGGATGAACCCGGTTCGGACGGGGGCGTTGCGATTTTATACTGCGGGTCTTTATCAACGGGGCAACTACTAATGATCACATTGCGACTATTGACAATGCTGTTTTGAATTCCCCCACCCGGTTCAATCATGTTAAGCACAAAACACCTGATCTTTCTCGAAGTGGCCCGCCAGAAAAGCTTTACAAAAGCCAGCCAGGTACTTTTCCTTTCGCAGCCGGCAATCAGTAAAAATATTCAATCACTTGAAAACGATTATAAGTCGAAGCTGTTTGAGCGCCAGGGATTAAAAATTGCCCTTACTCCTATCGGTAAACTATTATATGAACGTTTACTGGACGTGAAGAACATCCAGGACCAGGTGGACTTTGAAATTTCCTTTCTCAAAGATAAACTGCTTGCAAAAGGAATGCTTCGCCTGGGTGCGAGCACAACAGTAGCTTTATATATTCTGCCACGGATTCTCTCGGCCTTTCACAAACAGTATCCGCAGGTGGAGATCAACCTGTTGAACCGTAATTCCGAGTCGGTGCTTGAAGCACTGCTCCAAAAGAACATTAACCTCGGCATAGTTGAAGGGCCTGGCAACACCAAAAATGTTGACTATCTTCCATTTCTTACAGATAAAGTGGTACCGGTATGTAATTCGCGAAGCACTCTCGCGAAGCGTAAAACACACTCCATAAAAGAACTGCCGACCATACCGGTGGTACTGCGCGAGAAAGGCAGTGGAACATTGGCTGCACTTACGCAAAGCCTGGAGTTACATAAAATCAAGATCAGCGACCTGAATGTAAAGGTGCGGCTGGGGGGAACAGAGGCGCTTAAGAATTTTTTGCTCGAGGCCGACTGCCTGGGCTTTTTGCCCCAACGCGCAGTCATAAAAGAGCTTGCCGCAAACGAGCTGTCCGAACTGCAAATTGAAGGTTTGGAGATCACCCGTAACTTTTACTTCATTCAGCGAAAAGGAGAAACCATCAACGAACTGAATAAGAGTTTCATCGCATTCGCCCGAGCCATTTATAACCAGCAGTTATAAGTCATAATCAATTTAAATGTGTTCGGTTATGAGTGGTTCCTACCTTTAGTTAATGATTACCAGCAACCAGGTTGCCATTGCAGTGCTGCAATGCCCCAACTGTAAGAAAGAATACGACATCCACCAGGTACAATCCTTTGCGACCTGTTGCAATCAACCGCTCGTTACCCGGCTCAACGACTTAAACGTTACCAAAGCGGACATCGCCGCGAGAGAAGAGTCAATGTGGCGATACCGGGCTTTTCTCCCACTTTTTGAAGAAGAAAATATTGTAAGTCTTGGCGAGGGGTGGACGAAGATCCTTCCTTTTACAAAGCTTGCTACAAAACATAATGTCAACAGACTTTTATTAAAAGATGAAAGCACAAACCCCACAGGGTCGTTCAAGGCGCGGGGGATCAGCATGGCTGTTTCGAAGGCAAAAGAACTCGGAATAACCAACTGCGTAATCCCTACTGCTGGTAATGCAGGCGGTGCATTGGCTGCTTATTGTGCAAAAGCTGACATAGGTGCTACGGTGATTATGCCGGCACATACCGCAGAAACCCTTAAGGAAGAATGCCGGTTATTTGGGGCTGAACTCATACTGGTTGATGGCTTGATCGATTCGTGTGGGAAACTCGCCAGGAAGCTATCAGAAGAAAAGGGATATTTTGATATGTCGACGCTTAAAGAGCCTTACCGGCTGGAAGGCAAAAAGACGATTGGCTTAGAGATTGCCGAACAGTTGAACTGGAAACTCCCGGATGTGATCATTTACCCAACGGGTGGTGGCACGGGACTCATCGGTATGTGGAAAGCGTTCAGGGAACTGCAATCCCTTGGCTGGTTAAAAGGCAAGCTGCCGCGAATGGTGATCGTGCAAACAGAGAATTGTGCTCCTATGATGCATCATTTTCACAACCGAAGTATTGCAGATTTCAACCCGACAGCCTCACTGGCGCTTGGCCTTGCCGTTCCCTATCCTTTTGCAAAAGATCTTATGCTGCAGGTGATTACAGAAAGCAGGGGAACGGTACGAACCGTTAGCGAGCAAGACTTACTTGACGGCATAAAACTGGTCGCCTCTGAAGAAGGATACCTTTTGTCGCCGGAGGGAAGTGCCACCTACATGGCCTTTCGAAAGCTGGTCGACGAACAGTGGATCGGCGAGGAAGAAGATGTGATGCTTTTCAACACAGGTAGCTGGTATAAATACCGTTAACCGAAGGACGTCGTCAACGCAGTTCTACAAGTCCGCGGTAGTTTAACGGTTCGGGCGTAACTTCCCGTTATGCTTACAATAACTGATCAGTTGAGTTGCCGGCTGGAGTTGCCCCAGCCAGCGAGGCGTATTGTTTCGCTGGTGCCCTCCCAAACAGAATTGCTGTACGACCTCGGACTGGAGACCGAAGTAGTTGGTATTACCAAATTCTGCGTACACCCGGAGCAATGGTTTCATTCCAAAACCCGGGTTGGAGGAACGAAAAAATTACACCTCGACCGGCTCGTTGATCTGCAACCCGACCTCGTCATTGGCAACAAAGAAGAAAACGTAAAAGAAGAGGTCGACGAAATCAAAAAACTCGCGCCTGTTTATGTTAGCGATGTCAGCACACTGAAGCAAGCGATCGACATGATTACTGCTGTAGGTGCCATGACAAACACGGAACAAAATGCACGGGAACTTTGCGCTTCGATTAGCCAGGGCTTCGAAGACCTCAATACTTTTGTACAAGCCACCGCATCGAGGCGGGCACAACCCCAGCTGCTGGCAGAACACGTACCCATACGAACCGCCTACCTGATCTGGCAGGAACCTTTTATGGCGGTCGGCAGCAGTACCTTCATCGATGATATGCTGCACCGGTGCGGATTGCAAAACATCTTTGCTGCACAGGAACGGTATCCAGAGGTATCTATTGACCAGCTTACCAAAGAGAAGTGCGACCTCGTATTGCTTTCTACTGAACCCTTCCCATTTTCAAATCAACATGTCGCGGAACTGCAGGCACAACTGCCAGGAACCCTGGTGATGCTTGTTGACGGACAAATGTTCAGCTGGTATGGCAGCAGGCTGGTAAAAGCCGCGGCCTATTTCAAAAGCCTGCTCGCGGAGACTGATACCAAACTGCTAAATTGAACCCCCAAGTACCCCAAATGAGTTTTTCCGAAGTGCCCAATGCAGCCGTTCTTAAGATCAATGATGCCCCTTCAAAAAAGAAGCCCTTCTACCCCATCAACGATCGTTTGCGCAATTACCTTAAACAAAATGGAAGAGAAGTAAAACTACCGGTGACCTATGCCGACCTTGCAAGAATAACTTATTCGGTGCCTTTACTGGATAAAAATGGCCAGGATACTCACTGGGAAAAAGTGGTTTATGACATGAACGAGTGGACCTACATCCGTGAAGGTCTTTTAAAAATTTACGCCATCCTGAAAACAGAAGGCGACACTACCTTTACCAAACACCTCGACGTTGCCCGGATCGATTACTGTGCGTTTGGCAATTCCAACCCTTTCAGAATACGGATCGTAAACAAGTATAACGACAACTACGATCACTTCTATATAAAAGCAGCAGACGCTTCAAGGATCTATGGACTCGAGCTTGAACACATTCTGTCGCCAAATAAAATCACCTATTTCACCCAGCACAACACCCTGGTTGAAGAGCATATCCCGGGCATACCGGGCGACATTTTTATCAACCAATACCTCGACCAGCCGATTACCAACAAAATTCGTTTTGCGAAGGAATTTGTGAAGTTTAATGAAAGGTGTTTTGTTCGTTTATTGGGAGACATGCGCAGCTATAATTTCGTGGTAGACATTACACCCGACATCGAGGACTTTCAATACCGGATAAGAGCTATTGACTTTGACCAGCAATCCTATGAAGGGAGAAAAAACTTATACCTGCCCCAGTATTTTAAAGAAAATTTTGCCCTTGTTGACCTCGCGCTGAAAAACCTGGACGGCGACTCAATTGAACAATACCAAAGTGAAGAAAGAACGATGATGGCCTTCAGGGTGGCCGACTCGAGATACCGCCTGATGGAACTACTGAATATTATGACGCGCGACCAGATTTCAACCAACGAAAAAATTGAAAGACTTAGACACGAGCTGCAGGAGTATTCAGGTAACAGGCGGTTTCCACGTTGCAACACGATGGGTGAAATTGTTAAGTTGCACCTGAAAGATACGCTGGGTAAAACACTGCACCTGATCCAGCAAGCAAAGAAAAAGAACAAGTACTAGTTGTCACCCGCGTTCTCATGAGAAATCAATCATTGTCTGTCTTGTATCTTATCTTTGCCGCGCTATAATCAACAGTACAAGAGTGCGACGCAACCGGAGTTGATTGTTGTACTTCTGCCGGTACCATAACCATTTTATGTAAGGGCAAAACAATGGCATACCAGAAAATTCCCGTTATTATCCAGCACCTGGCAGCTTCCGTGCCGGCGCACCAACTCAAACCCTCTTTACATCGTTTGCTTCAACAGCTTTGGTACGTATTGCATGTTCACTGCAGGCTGAACGATTGGCGTTACTACTTCAGTCAAAATGCTGCAAGCCTGCGTACCGGGCACCGGTTGTAAGCGCGAAGTCTCATGGATAATACCGAAATGTAGCGCCCTGCAGCAATATTCGAATTCGCTTTTTGCCAATTCTGTACTATTGTTGTACCAAAATAAAATATTATTACCTTCAATTACCTAAGATCAGCTTATGAAAAAAGAACAGGAAGAGGATTTAGAGGCAAACCTGGCCGGAGGAGGTGAAGAAAAAAGTGAAGCCGCGAAACCGCGGTGGTTTACCAGAAGGAAGAAAGGAATTCTGACATCTACCGCTGAAAAGAAAGAAACACCGGAAGGATTATGGGTTAAGTGTCCCAACTGCAATTATATATGTACCAGCGCCGACCTGCGCGAAGCACTTTACGTTTGTCCGAAGTGCAACTACCATCACCGGATTGGCAGTGAAGAGTACTACGAAATGTTGTTTGACAACAAAGAATACGAGGAACTTTTTTCAAACATCCGGAGCAAAGATTTTTTGGAATTTACTGACTTGAAGCCTTATAAGAAACGGCTTGAAGACATATGGGCGAAAACGGACCTGACAGATAGTATGCGGGTAGCTGTGGGAGCAGTGAACAGCAATAACATTGTGATCGCCTGTATGGACTTTGAATTTATTGGTGGCAGTCTTGGCAGCGTGATGGGTGAGAAATTCAGCCGCGCAGTTGATTATTGCATAGCACACAAATTGCCATTTCTCGTAATTTGCAAGAGCGGCGGTGCCAGGATGATGGAAAGCGCATTTAGTCTTATGCAGCTTGCAAAAACCTGCGGGAAGTTATCGCAGTTGAGCGATGCCAAACTACCTTACATTTCGTTGTTAACGGACCCTACCTTTGGTGGCATTTCCGCCAGCTTCGGCATGCTTGGTGATCTTAACATCGCGGAACCGGGAGCCCTGATCGGCTTTGCAGGACCACGCGTAATTAAAGAAACGATCAAGAAAGATCTACCCTCCGGTTTTCAGCGCAGCGAATTTTTGCTTGAACATGGTTTTCTGGATTTTATTGTTGATCGCACCAGGTTGAGGGAACGGCTTACGCAGCTGCTCATTTTATTTAATAACTGATGAAACGATTTCATTTTTTACATTTGCCGGCTGCTAATAAAGCCGGCATTTTTTTTAATGGGAACAACAGAAATCAAGAACAGGCAGGCGTACTTCGAATACTTCATCGAGGATAAGTTCGATGCGGGCATGGTGTTGCTGGGCACGGAAGTTAAGAGTATCCGGGAGGGAAAGGTCAGCTTCAATGATAGCTTTTGCCTGTTCTTCAAAGATGAGCTATGGATCAGGGGCATGTATATTGCGGAGTATGGCCTCGGCACCTCAAATAACCACATAGCGGTACACGATCGTAAATTGTTGCTTACCAAAAGAGAACTGAAAAAAATTCAAAACAAACTCAAGGATAAAGGTTATACGATTATCCCTTTACGTGTTTACTTTACCGATAAAAACCTGGCTAAAATTGAGATTGGCCTCGGCAAAGGAAAGAAACTACACGACAAGCGCGAAACGATCAAGAAGAAAGAGACCGATCGTGAAATTAAGCGTTACCTGAAATAACAGGAATGTAACAACCTGGTTTTCTTACGCTGATTACTAAATGGCATAATTATGGGAACTTGCCCAAGCTAAATTCTTCAGAACTATGTGGAGCACTTGTATTGCGGGACTTTTGAAGTACAGATTTCTTTTCGCCGGTCTTTTCTTTTCGTTACTGCTTTCTACAACCTCCGTTGCACAACGGGTTACCGGGGAGTGGTATGGCGTGGGAAATGTAAACCGCAATGGTGTTCACAACAGCTACCTGACTGAACTGGTGCTCGTTCAAAAAGGCAATAAGGTCACGGGTTCACTCAATTACTTTTTCAAAAGCAACTCGATTCAGGCACGAATTAGTGGCATTTACCTGCCGAAATCGAGGACCCTTGAATTGAAGGCCACTCCGGTACTGAACTATAAGGCACGTGATATAAACGGTGCCGACTGCCCGATGGAAGGGTCATTTACCCTAACGGTAAGCCGGGTAGAGTCTTCATTACGCGGACAGTTTAACCCGACGCCGAACTACCGTTTTACGTGCCCGGCAATAAACATCAAATTAGTGAAACAGGTTCCTAAGCCCGATGTGCCCGAGCCCGAACCCGAGCCGGAAGAACCAGTTACTGTACTTAGGCCCGTCGATTCCTTAACGGCAAACCCCGGAGTAAAACTACCCCCCGGCGATTCGATCAAACGTATGCAGGAAGCAGCTTTGGTGACTGAACTGAACAAACGGACATTCGAAGTAAGCGACATTATAGAAGTGGATTCAGACAGCCTTCAATTATCCTTGTACGACAACGGTGAAATTGATGGGGATACCATTTCGTTGTTCCATAACCGAAAGCTTGTGGCCGCGCATAAGCTGCTTACGGGGCAGGCTTTCACCACCATGATCCCGTTAGATACATCGATAAACGAAATCAGCATGTTGGCAGAAAATCTTGGGAGTATTCCACCAAACACGGCTATATGCGTGATCTATGCGGGCACAAAAAGGTTTGAACTTGCGTTGACCAGTAATTTCATTAAAAATGCCACGTTGAGGTTCAGGAAAAAGACGCCTTCGAATAAACCACCACTGTAAAGGAGCCTTTGGGCTTAAAAGAGTTTACCCTGGGGCTTGCCTTCGTCTTCCCGTGTTTCCCATTCCATTTCCATGCCTTTACTATAATCGGTAAGTTTATTGCCTATGGCTTTCCATCCCATAACTTCAACAAAACCGGCAATTTTTATCTTCTGCGTTTTCGACTGCGCGCCCTTGCCACTATGCAGAATCAATACCGGATCTTCGTCGGTGGTTACCGCTTCAAGGCGGTTATTGGCCCCTTCTTTTACAAAAGGGAACTTTGTTTTAAGTGATGAAGTTTCGATGTGGAAGCGCTTAATATTATACTGCATTTTATCGCCGTCGAAGTACACGGCAGTGATCACCTTTTCAGGATCAAACTTTTCGATGAGCCAGATCTTTTCCGGTTCGAAGCGTTGGGTAAGTTCGGTATCGGTAATTTCATAAGAACCGTCGTCGTACACCAACAAGATCTTGTCGTCCTCAAAGCTTCCGAGATACTCGCCTTTTTCTTCTGAGTTGAGGCGCCCAAATTTGTTGTCGAACCAAAGTTTTCTCCCTGCAAGCGTACTTTTACCAGCCTCTTTAAACTTAACCGCACGGACCGGATATTTAGTAACCTGGTTGCCCATGCTACCCCTACCCTTTATTTCAAGTTCTTCGAAAAAGTATTCGAATTCTTTTTGCCGGGCAGTGCAATTAGGACTCAGTACAACTTTCACCACTTCCGCTTCCCCGTTTGCATTAGCACTGAAGTAATGAACCTTGCTTTTTTCACTTCCTTTTGTAAGTTCATATTCGCGGTCGCGCGTAATACCGGTTACGTTGAATCTTTTTCCGTAAGTAACACCGGTCTCTCCATCCAGGTACATCATGTTGTACGTGGTACGTTCGTCGTTCTTTTGAAAGATCGAAGCATGAATGATGTCTTTGCCGATAAACACCTTATCGGCTACCCGTACAACTTTCATTTTACCCGACCTCGTAAAAACGATGATATCGTCAAGGTCCGAACATTCGGCAATGAGTTCATCCTTTTTCAAACTGGTGCCAATAAACCCTTCCGACCGGTTTAGGTACAACTTGGTATTAGCTATCGCGACTGACTTAGCGGTGATGGTATCGAATGCCTTGATTTCCGTTTTACGCTCGCGACCCTTACCGTATTTTTTAAGCAGGTTTTCGTAATAGGCAACCGCAAAATCTGTGAGGTGTTCGAGGTCGTGCTTTACCTGTTTGATCTCAGCTTCCAAAGCCCTGATTTGCGCATTGAGCTCATCTATATCGAGCCTATAGATTCGGCGAACCGGTTTTTCCGTGAGCTTGATAATGTCCTCCCGGGTGATCTCCCTTTTAAGTTTTTTCTTGAAAGGATTAAATGCCTTATCGATTGCCTCTATTACCTTCTCCCACGTTTCGTGTTTCTTCTCCAGTTCTTTATATATCTTTTCTTCGAAGAAGATTTTTTCCAGTGATGTATAGTGCCACTTATCCTGGAGTTCCCCAAGCTTTATTTCAAGCTCGCGCCGCAATAAGTCTTTCGTTCTATCCGCAGCCGATTTCAACAGCTCATTTACGCCCATGAAGCGTGGCTTCTGACCTTCGATAACACAGGCATTCGGCGATATGCTTACTTCGCAATCTGTAAATGCGTAAAGCGCGTCTATGGTAATGTCGGGTGAAATTCCCGGTGCCAGTTCTATGTTGATCTCTACGTTAGCAGCAGTGGTGTCGGTGACCTTTTTTATCTTGATTTTACCCTGCTCATTTGCTTTTACAATACTGTCGCAAAGTGTTGACACGGTCACACCATAGGGCACGTTGCGAATGACAAGTGTTTTTTTATCTACTTCTTCCACAACGGCACGCACCCGTACCTTTCCGCCGCGTTTACCTTCGTTGTAGTTGGTAATGTCGATCATTCCGGCAGTCTGGAAATCCGGGAATATCTCGAACTTCCGGCCTTTCAGGTATTTGATGGAGGCGTCTATCAGCTCACAAAAATTGTGTGGAAGTATTTTGGTGGATAGCCCCACGGCAATTCCATCTGCTCCCTGCGCGAGCAACAGCGGGAACTTCATCGGAAGGGTGACCGGTTCGTTTTTTCGTCCATCGTAACTCAGCTGCCATTCCGTTGTTTTTGCATTGAATGCGACCTCAAGCGCGAACTTGCTCAGGCGTGCCTCGATGTACCTGGCGGCCGCCGCTGCATCACCTGTATTTACGTCGCCCCAGTTTCCCTGCCTTTCGATTAAAAGGTCTTTTTGGCCCATATTCACCAGGGCGTCTCCAATTGAAGCATCACCATGAGGATGGTATTGCATGCTCTGACCAATGATGTTGGCGACCTTATTAAACCGGCCATCATCCATTTCTTTCATTGCATGCAATATTCTGCGTTGCACCGGTTTTAGGCCGTCCTCCATTGCCGGAACAGCTCTTTCCAGGATAACATAAGAAGCATAGTCGAGGAACCAGTTTTTGTATTGGCCGGTTATCCCATGATCGTTTTCTAAAAAGTCCTGGTCCGTATAAGTACCCTTAGCCATTTTCTTGAAATATTATTTTACACCTTGCAATTCGCCCGCGCAACTTACCCGGATGGTCACCACAGACGTAAATCCCTGTTCCGGCTTCATGAACAACCCCAGGGTATTTTCAACTGCCGATTCAACTTTCGTTAAGTTAAAAAGGTTTTTTTGGTAACGAGCTGAAGGATGTTACTTCAACATCGTTGTGTCACTCCCTTGTACGGCAACAATTCTATTCACCGGGTTATACGTTCATCAATCTTCAATAACCACACGCTTATTCATAACTCTTAACCCCCATATCTGTTCAGGAACATT